>CAZATK010000038.1:0-1744 GCA_964488085.1 uncultured Candidatus Saccharibacteria bacterium | reverse complement strand
AACTCAATTGATATGACCTTTGCCGATCCGCCATTTAATCTAAATAAAAAATATGGCAACTACAAAGATAAAAAGGCAGCGGATGATTACATAAAATGGTGCGAGCAGTGGCTAACTGAAATGGTCAGAATAACTAAACCAACGGGCTCAATTTTGGTCCATAATATTCCAAAGTGGCTGATTTATTATGCAAATCACTTAAATAAAATTGCCATTTTCAAGCATTGGATTGCATGGGATTCGATGAGTATGCCTTTGGGCAAAACATTATTACCGGCACATTATGGAATACTATTTTATACAAAAATTCCAAAAGGATTTAAATTCCATGAGCTTCGTTCACCGCATAAAAAATGTCGGACTTGCGGCGAAATGATCAAAGATTACGGGGGGAAAAAGAGCCAGATAAATCCTCATGGCACACTATTGAGCGATTGTTGGGCGGATATACATCGTATTAGACACAACGCTCGCAGAGACGCTCATCCGTGCCAACTCCCCGAACCGTTACTTGAACGATTAGTCCTTATGACCACAGACGAAAATGATGTAGTTTTGGATCCTTTTATTGGTGCTGGGACAACGGCATTAGCGGCAAAAAGACTAGGACGTAATTATATCGGCATCGATATAGATCCAAAATATAAAAAAATAGTCGCAGATAAAATTAAAAAAGTTAATTACAGATCAAGCAACGGCTATAAATACGGCGTCAACGCAACAGAAACTGCCTCAAAATATTTGAGCAATCTAACCCTATCCGAAGACGAAGGGATTTATCCTATAGATAATCCAAAGATTTCTAGCAGCAAAAAACAGAATAGCAGATCGGCTAATCCAACTCTTTTTTAGGAATCTCCGCTGCCTTTTTAATTATTAAGCGGTGCCTCTTAATAATTCTTTTCGATCTGTAAACGATAGTTTTATTGAGTAGTTCCTCAAATTGCCCCAGTGTCTTAATTGGTGATTCAATACCAAAGTTTTTAGGGCGTAAATTCCCGTCCTTTTCTCGATACTTGAGAAACTTACCACTATTAAGACCTATAAATTGATAGAAGGGAGCTATCTGAACACTTAAGACTTCTTTCATCGTGTCATTAAAATTGTAGATTACAAAAATATAGTAGATGTTATCACCACCAAATTTTTCGATCTTTCTTGGCCACTCATTGAGCGTGCCCATATCATTTTCGCTATTCTTTACCGCAACCCATTTACCATTTCTGTATTGGCTTTTGCTACCAGATTTAAATTCAATAGCGAGAGGTGGCGTAGTTTTTAGTTCAAAATCTGGAAAATAATTTTTGTTTGGCGAAACAGCAAAATCCGAGCTATTTTTGATAAAACCTCCTTCGGTTAAAATTTTAACAATTGCATCCGTTAGGTGCTCCTCAATAGCCGTTCCGAATGTCCGATAACTAAAATCTTTACTACCTACAATTTTCTTTAGATAACTCAAAACCTTACCTTCGGCGGATTGAAGATATTTAATTGCTTCTCTGGATTTTTTAGTGCTTGCGATCATTATTTTAAAAAGAAATCTGCTGGCTTATTATAAATCGCCGCAAATTTTTTCATTTCGGCAACATCAAGCCGTCTTTCGCCGGATTCAATTTTTGAGATATAGGATTGCGGCTTGCCGAGCTTGTTGGCTACTGCCTGTTGGGATAGATCAGCCTCAATACGCGCTTTTTTCAAGCGTTCTATGATTTCTTTATAATCTTTTGAGTAAACTGACCTGCTC
>CAZATK010000037.1:0-1925 GCA_964488085.1 uncultured Candidatus Saccharibacteria bacterium | reverse complement strand
GGAATACAAGTTCCTTGTATTCCACCAAAGGGAGATATAAATAGAGATTGCAGAGTAAATCTTATTGATTTAAGCGTTATGGCTTATTGGTGGGAAAGGCCGCTTCCGCCAATTACAGTAGATTTAAATAGAAATGGTTTAATTGATATGGCAGATTTCAGTGTTTTAGTATTTTATTGGACAGGGTAGAATATAAATATGAAGCACCAATTACCAATGACCAATGACCAATTAAGACGACTAATCTTTGCGGGATTGTTTTTATTTTTCGCTTTTTATTTTTCAATTTCGGTAGATGCGGCTGTTTTACGCTTCTCCGCGCCAGTTCAAGATTATTATGTTGGCGAGTTAATTCCCGTAAAGCTTCTTGTAGATACCGAAAACGAAACTCTTAATGGCTTTGAAATATATATAAATTATTCGGAAGAATTTGCGAGTTTAGAAAGTATTAGTGATGTTAATTCTATCGTTAATTTTTGGGTTACAAGAAATGCGGGTATAAATAATAATTTCACCGGCGTATCAATTGGCGGTTATAAAGGATCAAATGGGCTAGTAATGCAGTTAAATTTTAGAGCCAAAAAAATCGGCCAATCGGTTATAAGTTTAAGAAATAATTCTCAAGTTATGCTTCATGATGGTTTGGGTACGGCAGCAAAATTAGATTTGACCCAAAATTTTCTGTTAAATGTTGTGCCGGGAAAGGCCAGGGCAAAGCAGTCAACAGTTTCTAGTCCAGAAGCTTTAAGAACAAAAGACAAAGAACCGCCAGAAGATTTCGTTCCTATAATTGCCCGGTCTCCGAATGCTTTTGATAATAAGTATTTTTTAATTTTTATCACTCAAGATAAGGGTTCCGGCATTGATCATTATGAAGTTCAAGAAGCATTAAACAACCAGCCCTCTCTTGAGGGCTGGAAAAGCGCTAATAGCCCTTATCTTTTAGAAGATCAGGGCTTAAGTAGGTATATTTTTGTTAAAGCAGTGGATCGAGCGGGTAACGAAAAAATAGCGGGGCTAAAGCCCCAATTTCAAATTTATCCCCGATGGTTTAATTGGTTAATTGCGGTTTTAGTTATCCTCATCCTTCTTTTAATCTTATTTGTTATAATTAAAACAATAGGTCGAAAAAATAGAGAAAACAAAAATTAAATAATATTTAACAACTAAATGATTATTGCAAACTGGGCTGATTTATTATTAGTATCATTAAAAAGTGTTTGGTTGCAGTTATTAAGTTTTTTGCCAAATTTAGCGGGCGCGGTGGTAATGCTTGTTTTGGGTCTGTTAGTGGCAGTTGTTGTAGAAAGATTAGTGGAAAGATTGGTTCATCATGCTAAGCTGGATATGTTATTGCAGAAGCTTAAAGTGAATGAATATTTGCATCAAGCCAATCTTCAACTTAATTCTGGCGACTTCTTAGGCAAAGTTGCTTATTGGTTGGTCTTATTGTCCTTCGTGTTGACCGCTTCTGACATTCTTGGCTTTGACGCCTTGTCTGTTTTCATAAGCGATGTATTATTTTATATACCAAACATTGTTGTGGCCTTCCTAATAATGATAGCTACCTTAATAGTAGCAAAATTTATGAGGGGATTAGTTACGGCATCGGTTTTGGGCGTTAAATTATCTTCGGGAAAATTTTTAGGATTAGTAGCATGGTGGACAGTGTTCGTGTTCGGCGCTCTTACGGCTCTTAGTCAGCTGGGAGTAGCAACGACAATTGTAAATGGCGTTGTGGTTAGTTTCTTAATAATGCTTTCTTTAGCCGGAGGATTAGCTTTCGGTTTAGGCGGGAAAGATGAAGCTTCTCGACTATTGTCAAGGTTAAGAGAAGACTGGGGAAAATAAGTAATTGTAAAATAATTGCAATTTAAAAATATCGTCTGTGAGGGACGGTATTTTTAATTTGAACGGGGGTTGAC
>CAZATK010000036.1:0-1973 GCA_964488085.1 uncultured Candidatus Saccharibacteria bacterium | reverse complement strand
GGTTTTAAGTTCTCTAATTCAACAATCTTGTATATTACTAATTGAGTAGTAACTCGCTTTTTTGCTCCCTCTTTACCAAATTGCTCTTCAACCTTATCAATCATCACTTGAGGAATATCTATTTTTGATTCTTGCGCTATTTCTTCAATGATTCTCAAGCGATTTTTATCTTTTTCTTTAGTTTCCTTTTCAGCAAAAATTCCATCTTTTATACTCTTTTTAAGACTATCTAAATTATCAAAACCTTTTCCCAGAGCTCTTATAAACTCTTCATTTAGTTCCGGTAATTCTCTATTAAAAACTTTATTAATCTTTATTTTAAAATCCATTTTTTTGCCTCTTAAATCTTCTTTCCAATAATCGGCTGGAATTTCAATAGAAAAGTTTAATCCTTCTCCCTTGGCATGATTTTTTAAATTATTTTCAAAATCAGGCAGAAAATTTCCTTGTCCTAAAATAAACTTATCAGGCTTGTTTTGAACGACATCTGTTATTTCTACAACATCCCCTATTTGCGCTGGACGATCTGTTTCTGTGAGTTTGGCCCTAGAATTTCTAAGCCATTCTATGGAATCGTCTACTTCTTTTTCGGTAACTGTGATGTCCTTTTTTTCTTCTGCAAATTTTTTGCACCATTTTTTTGCTATTTTTTTGTAGTCACCAAGCTTTATTTCTGGAAATAAGGTTAACTTAGCGGTATATTTGAAACCCTTATCGTGAGAATCAATATTTACCTGCGGTTTATCTATGATAGTCCAATTATTTTCTTCAGCTATTTTATTTAAACTAAATCTGATTGCTTCGTGAGCGGCTTTTTCAAAAACTTTTTCTTGATCAACGGCGTTTTTAGCCATTTCTCTTGGGGCTTGGCCGGGACGAAATCCCTTTAAATGCACTTGCGACAACGCCTGATCAAAAATGGGTTGCCAGTATTCATTAAATTCTTCTAAAGTAAGCTCAACATTCAATTCTACAATAGAACTAGGCAAATTTTTAAAAGAAGATTTCATTTTTTTGATTAAGGGGGCTTATATAAACGGCACTAATAAAAGAGCGACAATGTTTATAACCTTAATTAAGGGGTTTATAGCGGGGCCGGCAGTATCCTTGTATGGATCGCCAACAGTATCGCCCGTCACGGCCGCTTTATGCGCATCAGAGCCCTTTCCACCGTGATGTCCGCATTCAATATGTTTTTTAGCATTGTCCCAAGCGGCGCCTCCTGTGGTCATTGAAATTGCCGCAAATAAACCAGAAATAATTGAACCCATTAACAAACCACCCAAAGCTATTTTTCCTAAGCCGAATCCCACCAGAATAACCGCTACTATGGGAATAATAGCCGGAACAATCATTTTCTTTAATGCGGCTTTTGTAACAATATCTACTGCGCGTCCATAATCGGGCTTAGCAGTCCCCTCCATAATGCCTTTAATTTCCCTAAATTGTCGGCGAATTTCTTCTACAACCACGCCAGCCGTTTCGCCTACTGCTTTCATAATTATTGAACTAAAAAAGTACGGAATGGTTGCTCCTAAAAATAAACCGACTATCAAATAAGGGTCTTGTAAATCAAAATTAATTATTTCTGATGCGCTCTTTTTTATTTCTTCGGCGTAACTTGCAAATAAAACTAGCGCTGCTAATCCGGCTGAAGCAATTGCATATCCCTTGGTAACGGCCTTAGTAGTGTTGCCCACCGCGTCTAAAGCGTCAGTTACTTTTCTAACATCCTCAGGAGCGTTAGACATTTCCGCGATACCGCCCGCATTATCTGTAATTGGGCCAAAGGAATCTATAGCAATTATAATTCCGGCCACAGACAACATAGACACTGCCGCCAAAGCAATGCCGTACAATCCCGAAAGATAATAACTTATTAAAATTCCCGCAGAAATAATAATAACCGGCATTAAAGTCGCTTCCATTCCGACAGATAGTCCCATTATTATATTTGTTCCATGACCGGATTT
>CAZATK010000035.1:0-2073 GCA_964488085.1 uncultured Candidatus Saccharibacteria bacterium | reverse complement strand
GAGACAGATGAATTGGGTATTTTACCGGTTTATGAAGTTGCCGGCAGAGAGTTTGATGGTATTAGAAAAACGGCAAAAGATTTATACGATGTTTTATTTAAAAAATATACCAATAAACCCATTTTTTACTTGAAAAATTTCTCCGAAGTCTTTAAGCTTATCCATGGACAGGTAGTTGTTTTTATGGGGGCGGGGGATATAGATAAAGAAGTAAGGAAATACTTTGTTTCTAAACTTTTTAAATAATTTAATTATTAGTGGTTGACTAGTATATCTTAGAGATCGTATACTTTCCTTATGATAAGTAGGGGAAAGTTAAAGAACCTTTATATTAATAGAAAAAAATCTGCTGAAGAAATAGCAAAAACGTTGGCATGCTCACCGAGGACTGTAAGATATTGGATGTCGAAATATAATATACCTACTAGAACGATTAGTGAAGCTATTTATATTAAACACAATCCCGACGGAGATCCATTCAAATTTAAAAAACCTCGAACTTTAGATGAGGCGCAACTATTTGGTTTGGGGTTAGGTTTATATTGGGGTGAAGGTACAAAAGCGGATGCGCATAGCGTACGTCTCGGCAATACCGATCCTGATTTAATTAGAACTTTTATGAATTTTTTAATTAGAGCATTTGGCCTTAAAAAAGAAGATTTTAAATTTTGGTTGCAAATTTTTTCGGATATTGATACTAATGAGGCGTTGAAATTTTGGATTCGAAAGCTTAGAATAAAACCACGGCAAATCACAAAACCAACAATAACAAGATCGGGATCTCTCGGAACTTATAGAAAGAAAAGTAAATATGGCGTAATAACTGTTTATTATCATAATACGAAATTACGAAAATTGATTGGTGATATGCTTGCCACCGTAGCTCAGAGGTAGAGCAACTCCATGGTAGTTCGAACTGCCCCTTACTAAAGAAATTTAGTAAGTGAATCCCTAATAACGGTTAAAGACCTGCTATAGGTTCAGACCGTGGCGCACGAGCGCCCGAACGACTGACAAGGGGAGGCTAACCCTTATTGCGGTATGCCCAATATACAGTCTAATCCCTTAATAAATGGCTGAAAATAAAAAAGGTTATGATGAAGGAGTAGGTCGGAGGTTCAATTCCTCTCGGTGGCTCCAAGAAGTGTCGTCTATTAGTTTTCAAATTTTACTTCTTATGCTATAGTGTGGCCATATGAAAAAACATATTTTATTAGGCGCGATATTAGTAATTTTAGCGGGTGTTTTGTGTTTGGGCGTGCCGGCTGACGTTTTTGCGGCAAAAGGCATTATAAAAAATCCATCAACTGGTGGTATGAGCGGTATTATTGTTTCTGACCTTGGCATTACAAATGTCGGAACCTTGCCTACGAGCAAATGGTATTTTTTGAAAGAATGGGGTCGGGGAATTTCGCGTATTTTCACTTTCAGCGCAACAGCTAAGACAGAGCTAGAATTAAAAATTGTTAATGAAAAAGCGGCCGAGGCGCTTATGGTTCAAGAAACAAAACCAGATGATGAGAGTGCGCTGGAGACTGCGCTTAAAAATTACATCACAGCCAAAGAACGACTTCAGGCGCATTTTATGGAAATGAAAGAAACTTCTGAAAATCCTAATATTGAAAAGCTATTAAAGAAATTTGATGAACAAATCTCAAAACACACCATTCTATTAAATCAAATTATGGAAAGAAAGTTAGCTTTAGAATCCGAATTAGCAGAATTTGCTATTAACGAACCCGGCGTGCCAAATAAAAAAGCAGAAACAGATTTTAGCGACGGTAAAAGGGTATTTCCAGAAACGAATAATCGGGTGTTCCCCGAAACCAATAATAGAACGGTTTGTGACGATCGGGTGGCACCGGCTTGTCCGCGTGGAGAGATTATAGAATGTCGTGATGGCAAGTGGATATGCATCGGTCCTGCGACAGGTAGTAATAGAGAAGAATCTAGTAAGGCATATTGAAATAACAATTTAATGGCAGCATCAAAATTTTCAGAAAATTTAATAAAAATGAAATGCTCTGTTTGCAACCGGATTAATTATTATACTCGCAAGAATAAAAAAACTAA
>CAZATK010000034.1:0-2152 GCA_964488085.1 uncultured Candidatus Saccharibacteria bacterium | reverse complement strand
CTAATTCAACTAATAAAAATTCCTTTTTTAGAAAGAGACTATAAATTAGGAGTAAGAACGCAATTTAAATCCCGCTATATCACATCATTTTTCTTTGGTTTAGCGTTTGCCGCCGGTTGGACGCCATGCGTTGGTCCAGCTTTGGGAGTGATTCTCGGTCTTGCGGCAACACAGCCCGGATCAGCTTTTATCCTCCTCCTTACCTATTCATTAGGACTAGGAATACCATTTCTTATTGTCGGCGCATTTACAGCTCAAGCCACGGATTTTATCAATCGTCACGCAGTAGCGCTCAAATATCTTAATATTGTTTTTGGAGTCATTTTGCTTGCGCTTGGCGTTCTTATATTTACTGGAAAACTTGCTCTTATTGCTAATTTTGAATTTCTCAATAAAATACTTCTAAAATAGAATGAGCCACTTAAGATTATATGCTCTTATTGCGGTTCTTATTGTTATTGTTGGCGCAATCTATTTTATTGATTCAAAAGGCGTAAAAAGGACCAGTTCAGATGAAATAGTAACAGTTACCCCACGAACTCTCCCCAAATCCGATAGCACTATAACCATCCCAACCCCCATAAAAAAAGAAGATTTAGTGGTAAATAAACCGCTTTCTATACCGGAAAAATCTATGCCAGAAAAATCAAGGCTCTATGAATTAGCAAAAGAAATTACCTCTCCCGATGGTTTTATAAACACAAACGAAAAGCCCATTACCATAAACGAACTCATCGGTAAAAAAGTTATTCTTGTTGATTTTTGGACATACAGTTGTATTAATTGCCAGCGAACAACGCCTTATTTAAATGCCTGGTATGAAAAATATAAAGATGGGGGACTTGTTATTATTGGTATCCATACACCCGAGTTTGAATTTGAAAAAGATTATAACAATGTAAAAACAGCGGTGGAAAAATTTGGGATTAAATTTCCAGTCGTCCTTGATAACGATTATTCAACATGGACTGCGTATAAGAATCGTTATTGGCCAAGAAAATACCTTATTGATATTGATGGTTATATAGTTTATGACCACATTGGCGAGGGAGCGTATGAGGAAACGGAAAAGAAAATCCAAGAAGCGCTCAAAGAACGCATGGTTGTTCTAGAAGAGAGCGGGACAATCAGTCAATCATTAACAAAAGAAGTTCCAATACAAAGCGGTTCTAAAAGCCCTGAAACATATTTTGGGGCTAGTAGATCCTCCAACATTATTGGAGAGCAAAAAAACCTCACTATCCCTTCGCCTATTAATTTAAATACTCTATATCTTTCTGGCGATTGGAATATTACGAATGAATTTGCCCAAAACAACTCTTCCAACAGTAAAATCGTGTACAAATACACCGCCCAAGACGTTTTCTTTGTTTCTCAAGCAGATGCCGAAACAATCGTTGAGGTTCTTATTGACGGAAAGCCCCTTGGCGCAGAAGCGGGGACGGATATTATAAAAACTTCTGACGGAAAAAGCATTGTAAAAATAAAAGAAGCGCGACTTTATAAGATTATTCAGGGAAGTCAGTCAGAAACGCATACTCTTGAGCTCATAATTCAAAATCCCGGACTTAAGGCCTTTACTTTCACTTTTGGATAAATATAAGTCTAATCTTGGAGCGGGCCGCCCGCAGGCGAGCCTCGCTCAAAATTCTACGGAATTTTGAGCGGGCGAGGAGAAACGAACGTCTCGCTTCGTTAATTCTGACTAATATTGTTATATTAAAAATCTAATAGCGTCCTCTTCAAAGCCATTTTCATCTGATTTCTCCCAAAACCACTTTTTAAAAATATTTCCCTAGCTTCAGCGTCTTCTTTGTTAATAAAGTATTCATAATGAATAAGTTTCAGGGGGCGTCTATTTACCGTTGATTTAACCTCGCCCCGAGCGTGTTGTTGAAGACGATTTTTTAAGTTAACAGTCATCCCTACATAGAATCTTAGATCTTCTAAAGACAATAAAGTATAAACATAATATTTATTCATAAGTATAAAAACCTAAGTCAGACTTAGGTTTTTATATTCTATAAAATATACCTATGGGATGTCGAGTCAAACTCGACTCCCATTCCTCCTGGGTGGGGACCCAGTCGGACTGGGGAGCGGGCGAGGAGAATCGAACTCCCTTCTCTTCCTTGGCAAGGAAGTATAATAC
>CAZATK010000033.1:0-2408 GCA_964488085.1 uncultured Candidatus Saccharibacteria bacterium | reverse complement strand
TTAACTTAGATTGTTGAAATTTAAATAAGGAGTGCTTTTGATGATTAAGAACAGGGCATTACTTGGCGTTCTTTTTGTTTTAATTTCTATTAGTATTTTATCTGTTTCTGTTATGGCTGTGGAACTGCCTTTTTATTTTCCGGACGGTATTAAGGCAACTACTGATTCTGTAAATCAATGGCAAGAATATAATCGTTATATCAGCGCTACTAATGATGAAAATCACATTAATAATTTAAACAGCAGAATTTTTGTTTCGGCAAGCGACAGTATCTTTGTTCAAACTGATATTCTTAGCACTAGCACGGCTGACAAAAACGCTCGTTTGAAAATTATTCTTGATCAATTTGTGCGGGTGGACGGAAAGATTAGAGTGACTACGATGAATGGCCAAAGATTTATAAGTGAAGATGAATTGAAAATTGTTGTTGACAATTTAATCGCTGTGGTGAATCAGGCGGCTGATAATAATTATAGTTTTTATAAAGACTTTCCCGAGCTTGCCATTAAAGCGCGCGCGTTAAAATTAGGAATTACTGAAAAAGATTTTCGTGATTTACTTGATAAAAAGCTTACGGGCAAAAATGTTACTTATAGGGAATACAACCTTATTCCCGCGCCCTGCCAGCGTTCTGATTTTGTTCCTAGAGAACTTCACTTGGGATATACGCCTGGCGCTAGCGCTATTGGAGTAACTTGGTTAAATTCAGGTATTGTTTATTATAATCCGCAGGCCGGGATATTTGATTATTTGATGGGAAAACCATTGGTACTTGGTCACGAAATGGTTCATGCTAATACTAATTTACAAAGTTTGCCAATCTCCTTGGCTTTTGATGTGGAAATGATGGCGATTTTGCCCCAAGTTTTGTGTTTTGAAGATAAAATTAATTTGATTAATCACGGCTATGCCGGCAATGTGCGTGAGTTGATGTGGGTGTATTCGGGATTTGATTTTAAAGTGGCTAGAAAGGAATCTATTGTATTAAATCTTGGCGGAAACTTAGTTGTTGATGAAAAAAAATATCGTGAACATTACGATAAATTAGATGCTTTGAAGGTGAGTTTTTCAAATCGTTTTCGTGATGATGTTATTCCCGAATTTTATTCAGATATTCTTTTTTGGACGGCTATGAATACGAAGATGAGAGATAATAATTTTGTATTTCAAGTTATGATGGCCAAAAATAGTCCAACTATTTTAGGTGCGAATACTGACAAATGGTTGGCAGATCATAGTTTTGAAATTAGCGGAATGGCAAGAAACGCTTACAACAAAAGTGGCACTGCTGAAGGAGTAACTTACAGAAGTGAATTCCTAAATCAAGCCAAGTCTTTAAATTATACAGAAAAACAACAGCTGGCGGCCCTACATCATTCGTACAAATTAATGTTTTTGAGAAGAGACGCAAATCAAGGCGGATATCGAGTTGCTTATTCAATGTTGACGAGTGATTTGGCAAAAAGCCAACTGGAAGCTTATTTAGGTGCTTATAACACTCTTCGTGTTGGTAATAAGCAATATGTTGATTACATGCCTGGTTTGCGGGAAAAATTTATTCATGATGAAGAAGTTATGAAAACTATTAACGATGCGGTACAAGCTTATTTACTAAATAATAGATTTAAAGAATTAACTAATGATGTTTGGTTTACCAATTCATATGACGCAAGGATTTTTTTGGTTGACGATCTTTCCAAGCAATTTGTTTTTATGACACCTGAATTAGAAGAAGCGCAAGAAAAAGATCTTCTTCAGATTGTTGAAGAGGGTAGTTTCTCGTTAAGAAGAAGGCTTGATCGCAAAGAAGGCGAGCCCGCTGTTTGGGTACCTAAGACAATGGATTTGCTTTATTTTGTCGGTAAAAAGATTATGAATAATGACAATCCTGATAATAATCAAGTGGATTTAATTGAAGTATATCGTTATAAAGACGGTATTAAGGAAAGCAAGCCAGTTATTAGAATCTTTTTTTCAAGTGATAGACAATATCAAATTTTAGTTTTAGATATGCATAAGGAAGGTGAATCAGGATTTGGTTTACCAGATTTTGTTGAAACGATTACCGGAATTGATAGCGTGGAAGATGCTATGGAAAGCGGCTTTTTGACTAGTGTTTCTTTTTCTGGGCTTTTCGAAGCGCTTGAATTGCCAGCCGAAGAAGAATCTTTACCTTTATCTACTGATGAATAAAATGAATAAAACCCTCCGACATCCGCCAACTGGCGGAGGCGGATTAGGGTTTTTTTTATAGTTCGATCCTTCGACGGGCTCAGGACTTTGCAAGTTTATTATTAAATGGTATTTTAATTTTTAGTAGGAAGCGTGCCAGAGTGGTTGAATGGGGCAGTCTTGAAAACTGCTATACCAGCAATGGTATCGGAGGTTCGAATCCTCCCGCTTCCGC
>CAZATK010000032.1:0-2715 GCA_964488085.1 uncultured Candidatus Saccharibacteria bacterium | reverse complement strand
TTCCGCTTCTTTTAAAATTTTCCTTAATTCGTAGTTCATATTTCAAACCATCCTCTAACAATATTATCCTTGCTTAATTGTTCTAATTTTTCTACGCCAAAGTATTCTATAAAAATTTTATTCCACAAGGCCTCTTGATGATGATAGAGATATTTGGCCATTTCTTTTTGTTTTACTAATTCCATGACTGTATCTACTAAATCAAAACTTACTAGAACTTCAGTGCCAATATCCGTTTTAAAAAAATCCCCCACCCAGCCTAATCCTCCCCAAAATTCTAAACTATTATGATTGATTCTTACAATATCGTCTTCCGCTTTTTGCCAATGTAATGCCTCCGGATTAATATGGGGCTCAAACAATCTCCAATCATTATCATCATCTTTGGCTAAATATCTTTGCACAACCAAAAATCGCGGACGCTTTGCCTCCGGAACAATTGCGACTGATTTTTTTTCAATAACGTCACCGCGTAAAACCGAAATTAAATTAGAAGAAAATGACTTATTATCCTTAGCAAATTCTTTAAAGAGATCTGAATAAAAGGACACTTCGTGCAAATAATGACAAAGAAGGGCTACCAATCGCAATGTCTCTCCAGATATGCCTAAAAATACGGGAATAACAAAAATAACCCCTAATTCTTTCAAATGACTGACATTGTGATGTTTTTTAGCAACAAATTTGGCCGTGGCTTCAGCCCATTTGGGATTTAACGCTCTTAGTTCAATAGGCCTTTCTTCAAAATCCTCCGGTTTTAAACTTTCATATTGTTTAAAAAAAACTTTGTTTTGCCACTCGGTATCTTCTAAAAATCTTAAAGCGCTATAAACCTCCAATAAGTCCTCTTTTTCTACAAGATCACCGACATGATTGTATCCTAAGGCCTCCATAATTTTTCGAGGCGGTTCTGCTATGAGTAAATGTTTGGCTTTTTCTTTTTTTAAAAAAAATCCTTTAAGCGTGGCGTTTGAGGATTCTTTGCTATGCATACTTTTTATAAAACCAACTACCGCTTGCGAGGCTTCATATCCTCTCAATGACGAATGCCCTATTATATTTAATAATTTTAAATCATCTGCCTCAACTTTACTGATGAGGGCGTCATAAACTTCCGAAGCTTGCGAATTATGATTAACGCCCAAAATTGATAATTTTTCACTGATTATTCGCTCATTTTCAAAAAATATTTTTTCCAGCACACCAATTTTTCCCGTAATTTTTTCCAAATTCAACACCAATTCAGCTAAATCTTTTTTGGAAATTCTCAAAATTTTGGCTATTTTTTCTTGGTAAAGATTAGAGTTCATGCGGATTAATTTTTAAATCTTTCCAGCGACTTTCATTTTCAAATTGATGCCTTGTTAGAACTCCTGTATGCGCTCCAATAGATTCCACAACCGAAGTAGCATTTGCGCTTCCTAATTTAATTGCATACTCAATGTCTTCTTTTAATAAAAGCCCGGCGACAAAACCACTACCAAAAGCATCTCCAGCACCAGTTCTATCCACAACGCTTTTTTCTTTGAAAACTTCGGCTTGATATAATTTTTTACCATCAGAAACCCAAACACCATTATGTCCGTCAGTCATAATAGCGATGCCTTTTATTAATTCGTCCAGTTTTTTAAAAACATCACGCTTCTCTGTAAAGCCCGTTAAGGCAGAGGCCTCTTCTTTATTAACAATTAAAACTTTTACTTTATCTAAAAACGGTTTTAAATTCTTTGCTCCTTTTTCTAAGTAAAACTTGGATGGATTCATAGCGATCATTATCCCTTGATAGTGACAATGCTCAACCAATTTTTCCATTGTCAATATATCTATGTGACTTGGCACAACATACAACCATTTACTTTTTAATTCAGAAAAGGGAATTTCTTTATTTTGCAAGTTTTCAGAAGCCCCGCGATAAGACAAAATAGTTCTTTCTCCGCTAGACGACAAAAGCACGGTTGCATAGCCCGTTCCTAAATCCTGATCTTTTAATTTCCAAAAATTGATATTTTCTCCTTCCAATTCTTTCCATAAGGCTCTTCCGTTATCATCATCACCAACCCGACACAAAACTCCTGTTTTAAAGCCTTGTCTAGCAAAAGTTACAGCGACATTAACAGCGCCACCACCTGTAGCAAATGTTGGTTTTTCAACTTCATTTTTAGAACCTTCGGTGAAACAATTGGCCTTGCCATGAGCAAAACGAAGAAAAACATCTTGGGTGGCAGTGCCAACAGTAATGACATCAAACATAGTAGAATAATAACATAAAAAAACCCCATCAGAAATGGGATTTAATCAAAAATTCCTTTTTTTGCTTCAGTAATTATTTGTAAACGATCTTGCAAATCCAATTTTCTCATTTGTAATTTAGCTAAATCATCTTCCACTTTAAGCGCTTCGGATTTCAATCGTTCTTCGTCCGCAATAATATCAATACTGCCGTTAAGATAATTTTCAAGTATTCTTATTTGCCGCTCTAAATAGCTTACTACTCCCCTTAATCCATTTACCTCATTAAATACCTCATCGCCCGTATAAAACCCAATGCTAAGTCCTTCCGAAAACGCTCTGCTTAAGTCTTGCACATACTGCAATTGCTCACACAAAACACTTACTTTTATTTTCAATTGTTCAATTTTAATTACAACTTTTTGCCTGACGTCTTCTGCAAGCTCCATAATTCTCTCCCAAAAATGTTAAGTAGCTACTCCATAG
>CAZATK010000031.1:0-2725 GCA_964488085.1 uncultured Candidatus Saccharibacteria bacterium | reverse complement strand
GGAGAAACTATAATTACTTTTTTATTTTTAACCGCATATTCAATAAAATCCTGCTTAACTAAAAGCTCATAATATATTGCTTCTGCAGGAATAAACATAAAAGCGAATTCCATCGTTCCTTCCTCCGGTTTGATGTATTTTGATGTTTCGTCAATCCTATTTTTAACATCTTGGCGAAAAATCTTTTCTAAACGAGACGCCTCTTCCTCGTTTTTGCTCTCTAAAAATCTTTTATAATTTTCCAAACTAAATTTGGAATCAATAGGAATTATTTTGTCTTTAATAAAAATCACGGCATCAACGATAGTGCCGTCTTTAAACTCATATTGCATCTGATACTTTCCGGGAGGAAAAACATTTTTTAATAAGGTTTCCAGATAATATTCTCCCAAAATTCCTCGATGTTTGGGATTTTTTAAAATATCCTGAAGATTGCGAAGTTGGTCGGCAAAATTAACAACTTGTTTGTTTGTTTCGCTCAACCCCACTAATTTTTCGGTCACTTCCTTAATAATATTATTACTAGCGCCAAATTGATTGTGCATTAACTGGCTAGATTCCTTGAGACGGGAATCAAGAGTACGGTTCATTTCATTCATCTGATTTTGCATTAAAAGCAAGGACTGGGAATCGTCTTTTTGAGGAATATTTAATCTTTTTTTAATAAAAAGAAAGAGAGTGAGAAAACCGGTCACTACAACAGCTAAAATAAAAACCAGGGAGATTTGTTCCATAATAATAAATTAACCTAATTATTCTAATCTTAGAAATTTCTTAGGTCAATTAGAAATTAGAATAATTAGAAATTTGCCTAGTTGCATCCGGGAAAATAAGGTATTGTTTCGCAAATACGCGATTTAATTACTGTAACCGTAGCTGAACGCTCAATATATCCGCCAGAATTATTGGCGCAACTTAATTTATAATTTGTAGTGGAATCAGGAATAACTACTACCGATCCTCCCGAAGCCGGTTTTGCCTCGCCAACAACGGGAGAAATACCGCAATTATAACCATTAGCATTGGAACAAGACCAAGTTAAACGAGAACTTGTTTTTGGAGGAATTAATCTATCTGGAAAAGCAATAAAAGCGCAATCAATAGGCCCGCTATTAATAGGAGGGGGCGGTGGTTCTACTATATTTTCATTTTCATTACCCCCTTCAACGCAACTATTTAAAGACACTCTTCCTTTGGAATAATCATTGCTGAATTTTATCCAACCGATATTATCAGCTCCCCAAGCATAACCGGATAAATAACATCCGGAAGCGGCGTCGCCCGCTTCATTTACCGAATAATTAGTTCCAGAAAATTTTATCCAGCCATCCCAACCACCAGCATTAGCTCCGGCTCCGCCAGAACAATCTGCATTGGCCGCACCTGCACAAGCCCTAGCCCATCCTTTAATTATTTTATTTGGGGAAATTATTCTAGAAGAAAAATGAGGGGAAGCGGGATATGGGCCTTTGGGATTTAATTTTATCCAGCCAATATGTTCTGACCAAGCAAAACCGCGCAAATCCGCCGTAATATCGTCAACAGTCGTGCCGTTAAAACTTATCCAACCAATATTACCAGACCAGGCATAGCCATTTAAATTAGTAGCTAATGAAAGACTTGTGGAAATGAGCAGAAAAAACAGAGACAGTAGAAAAAATTTCATTTAACTTATCTCTTCACCTTTAAGTTTATTTTTCGCTTAATACTAGGCCCTCTTTTTTCAATGATATTTCTTAATTTTTTTGACGCATTAGATATATTACCCGGTTGAGAAGAAAATTTAGAAGAAAGAAGGAGATTAAGAGACTGATCATTACTCCCAGCGTCTAGATATTTATTAGGATCTAAAGATATTCTTTCAATTACTCGGGGTTGATTATCAACTCCAAATATCTTTGATAACTGAGCAAAAAGTTGAGCAAAAAGAGATTGGCTGAAAGCAGTAGTAGTAGCACATGCGCCATTACTCCAAGATTGTCCTGATGGGCAAGCACAATAACCGGAACCGCCACCCGTTGGGGTTTGCCAAGTTTGACCTCCCATACAACTAGAAGGAGATGGAACATATCCGGAAGTACCAGCTGGCATTGAACAATAATTTCCTGAAGCATTCCAAGTTCCACCAGCTTGTGAGCAACCAGCAGATGGATCTGTGGAATAAGAACCGCCACCCATGCTACCGCAAGATGTGCCATTAGCAACACATGCTCCGTTACACCAATATTGACCAGATCCACAACTACTACCACTAGTATAAGGAGCGGTATAGCCACTACCAGTAGAACTGCACTCTGCTGGACAAGACATCATGGTCTCACCATTGTCACAAACAAAGTTGGCATTACAAGCCGCTCCACCACCATAGTAGCCACCGGTTGGAGCCATACAATAAGTAGCAATCCAATTACCACCCATTTGAGCGCAACTAGCCGAATTAGTAGCAGAGGCATAGTTTGTACCGCCTCCACCAGAATACGAACCACCCCCCCTAACTCCCGTGCATTCTGAACTATTGTAATAAGAACTGCTAGTGTCGTTGCATTCAGATTTAGAACGACACGCGTAAGTTGATGAATTCCAATACTGACTAGTCCAATCGCAAGACATTGAAGCCCCC
This sequence comes from uncultured Candidatus Saccharibacteria bacterium, assembly GCA_964488085.1. Classification (GTDB taxonomy): domain Bacteria; phylum Patescibacteriota; class Minisyncoccia; order UBA6257; family UBA11618; genus CAZATK01. The sequence continues at coordinate 105 of CAZATK010000031.1, read as the reverse complement.
CCACCCATACTAGTTGAGTAGCAATAAGTAGCCGCCCAAGCACATCCAGGCGTGGCGGTGCAAGCAGTAGAAACCATATATTGACCGCAAGAAGTAGACCCACCA
>CAZATK010000030.1:1703-2898 GCA_964488085.1 uncultured Candidatus Saccharibacteria bacterium | reverse complement strand
TTGACAATCCAAAGTTTTATGAGTATATTTACAACGTATTACAAACCCGAAAGGTGTTTGAATTTTTAGAAAAACAATGAAAAATCAATATTTAATTCCAACAGTAATTGAGCAATCACCACACGGGGAACGGGCTTACGATATTTATTCTCGGCTCTTAAAAGAAAGGATTATCTTTCTAGGTGGCCCTATTAATGACGCCGTAGCCAACACGATAATCGCCCAGCTTTTGTTTTTAGAGCACGAAGATCCTAAAAAGGATATTAAATTATATTTAAATACACCGGGTGGTTCTGTCAGCGCCGGATTAGCCATTTATGACACTATGCAATATGTGAAACCTGATGTTTCTACAATTGCCGTGGGCGTTGCCGCTTCCATGGGCGCGGTTTTATTATCTGCGGGGGCAAAAGGAAAGAGATTGTCCTTGCCTAATACTGAAATACTTTTACACCAAGTAATGGGCGGAGTAGAGGGGCAAGCTATAGAAATTGAAATAACAGCCAGACAAATTCTGAAAACAAAAGATCGGTTAAATCAAATTTTATCCAAACACACTGGTCAGTCACTATCAAAAATAGAGAAGGATACTGACCGCGATTTCCATCTTACTGCCCAAGAGGCAAAGACGTACGGTTTAATTGATGATATAATAAAAGCTAAGAAATAAATGAAACTTGGCCTTTGGGAGTTATTATTTTTTTCCAGTCTTATTGGCGCCATAATTTTTTATCCGTTAGCATGGCGTGATTTCGATTATTTTTTAAATAATAATTACAATTTTTTTATATTAACTTTAGCCAGCTTATTATTTTTTTTTGATTCTTGGATTGTTTCTCTAGAAAAAAGGGGGGGGTGGTGGCTGTTGTTAAGATTTTTATTAGTTTTTATAGCCCTTATTTTAGCTGGCATGGCAGTAGAAATAACTAGCCCCATCTTTACTTTGTGGTTTGCAAGTATCATATTAACCCTATTATCTTTTGGTTATATTATTGCCTTTCATTTGTTTAGAAGAGCGGAAAGAGATCTTATAAGTAAGTGGAAGGAGATTATATCCGTAAGTTTAGCAGTTAACTTTTTTAGATTAGTCGTTGTTTTTTTACTGGCTTTTTTCCCAATACCACCAATCGCTTTTCTTATAGCTATTGTTATGTTATTTTTTAGGCGTTATGAGTGAAATATTATTGACTAGGGG
>CAZATK010000030.1:0-1603 GCA_964488085.1 uncultured Candidatus Saccharibacteria bacterium | reverse complement strand
GCGAATGGCTTAAAAACTCTTTAGATAAAATTTTAGAACTATCAAAAGTGGGTACAATTCAACAAATCCTTCATCGGGCTGATTTTAAAAAGAGATTAGATGAAGGCAAGGACATTACGCTCCTAGAAGCCCTTTACCCCTTATTTCAGGGCTATGATTCTGTGGCAGTAGAAGCTGATGTAGAAATAGGCGGAACGGATCAAATCTTTAATCTTTTAATGGGAAGAAGGATACAACGTCATTTTGAAATGAAAGAGCAAGATGTTATTACTCTGCCATTACTTGAAGGAACTGATGGCGTAAAAAAGATGTCTAAATCATATGAAAACTATATTACCTTAGATACTGAACCGCTAGATATGTTTGGTAAAATAATGGCTATTCCAGACGAATTAATTAATAAATATTACGAACTATTAACAGATCGGGATAGGAAAATAGACGATCCAAGAGAGGCAAAACTGGAATTGGCAAGAATTATTGTAAATATGTATCACGAAAATGACGCCGGAGATCGCGTTAAAGATGAATTCATTAAATTATTTTCTAAACATGAGAAACCTGAACATATTGATGAGTTAAAAATCAGTAACAATGAATTAGAAATTGTGGATTTATTATTGCAAGCCAGAATTGAAAGCAAAAGCGAGGCAAAAAGACTAATAGAGCAAAATGGGGTGAAAATAAATGATGTTGTTAAAAGCGATATTAACGAAATAATTAAAATAAAAGACGGGGATATTCTACAAATAGGTAAGAGGAAATTTTTTAAACTAAAAGTTTAATCTTCCAATTACCGTCCCCACCGGCCGCGCAAACCCTTACCCCTTCCTCGTTCTTTGTCTTCTTTATCTTTTTTTCCACGATCTTTATCGTCTTGATCTTTATCCTCCCTGTCTTCGTTATCTTCGTTTTTATTTTTATTAAAATTCCAAACATTAGTGCTCGTAGTACTCATAGTACTTGTAGTGCTTGTAGAATTGTCTTTTTTACGTTTATTTTTATTTTTAGCAAATGCTTGTACTGCCGCTTTAAATTCTCGTCTAGCAATTTCCATTGCTTTTTTAAATTCTTTTTTAGCCGCCTTTCTATCGGCCTTAAACTGTTTTTTCACTACTTGCGGATCTTTGTTGGCTCCGCAATCAGCCAATGCCCTATCAAACGCCGCCTTCATAGCAGACTTTCTTTTATCTTTGGCAACTTTAAATGCTTCTTGTCTTTTCTTAACTGCCGCCAATATAATCTCATTACCCTGCCCTTTTTCTGTTTCTTTCTTTAACTTTTTAACTTCTTTATCCTCTTCTTTTTGAGCTCTTTCTTGATCTCTTTCCTCATTTACGGTCTCTTTTTTTACTAATCTTTGACAAAAATTTCTTTTTGATTCCTTTTCTGGAGTACTAGTTGCAACTACTGGCGGAGTACTGGTTGTAACTATTGGCGGGGTACTAGTAGTTACTGCTGGTGGGGTGCTGGTTGCATCGGTACTGGTTGAACTTTGAGCCATACCAGCGAAAGGAGCGATTAAACTGATAATTAACGTTAATTTAACTGCTTTGTTTATCATATACGGATTATACTAAATGATTGCTAAATAAAAAACAAG
>CAZATK010000029.1:0-3268 GCA_964488085.1 uncultured Candidatus Saccharibacteria bacterium | reverse complement strand
CAAAAATCCGCGAAGATAATTTAGTTGCTAATTCTTGAGCTAATTTTTGAGTTTCGGAAACATCTTGAGAAATCATACTGAATCTTCAAATTAAAGTTTCTTGCGGGGGTTTTAATCCTAAATGTTTATAGGCCAAAGCCGTGGCCATTCTGCCGGAGGCGGTGCGCCGCAAAAAACTGATAGTAATTAAATAGGGCTCTATGACATTTTCTATATTTTCTGGGTCATCATTAAGCGCCGCGGCGATAGAATTAATACCCACAGGTCCGCCATCAAATTTATCAATAATAACTTCTAAGAAACGCCGATCTAGAAATTCTAAACCCAATTCGTCTATTTCTAATAAATCTAAGGTCTTTCCAACCGCATCTCCGCTTACTTCCTTTATATTATGAACCTCAACGTAATCTCTCACTCTTTTTAAAAGACGATTGGCCACCCGAGGTGTAAAACGAGAGGACTTGGCCACCATTAAAACGGCCTCATTGCTCATATTCATGCCCAAAATTTTTGCGGATCTTTTTATAATTTCTTCAATATCCCCCAAATCATAAAAATCAAGCTTAAAAGAAGCGCCAAAACGAGAACGCAACGGACCCGACAGCAGATGAATGCGAGTAGTAGCGGCAATCATAGTAAAAGGAGGGAGATCTAACGAAACGGTCCTAGCGCCCGGCCCTTTTCCGATAATCAAATGCAATTTACGACTCTCCATAGCCGGATAAAGAACTTCCTCAATAGACTTATTTAAACGATGCGCCTCATCAATAAACAGCACGTCATTTTTTTCTAAATTGCTCAAAATAGCCGCTAAATCCCCCATTTTTTCTAAAGCCGGACCAGAAGTAACTTTAATACCGCAACCCAACTCTTTGGCCACAAGCATTGCTAATGTGGTCTTGCCTAATCCCGCTTGCCCGTAAAATAAAAGATGGTCGCAAGATTCTTGTCTTTTTTTAGCGGCTTCCAGTATAATCTTTAGATTTTTCTTAATTTTTCCCTGACCCACATAGTCGTCCCAACTTATAGGCCGCAAAGCCGAATCAATTGTTAAAAAATCGTTTTCCACAAGTTTTTATTGACATTAATTAACGACTGTGCTATAATCCCGACGGTTTAGCTTTTGAACCTTAAGAAGGCATTAATCTGTGGGCGGGAATTTTTTTTAGTATTTCGGATGGCTTGGCTTCGGCTGTGCCACTCCTCGGAGAAATTCTAACCTCTTTCATTAAGAAAGAGACCTTTATTGTTCTCGGCTCTCATATCGAGACACTTTAGCCCACAGATTAATGCCTTTTTATTTTCCTGCAACTCTCTCTACTTCTTCTAAAGTAGTTATACCATGAAGCACTTTTAAAATTCCATCTTGTCGCATAGTCACCATACCGTTTGCAATAGCGAAGCTTTGTATTTCAGTTTCGCTGGCTTGTTTTTCTATTAAACTTTCTATTTTTTCGTTAACTTTTAATAATTCAAAAATTCCCACTCTGCCTTTATAACCTAAATTATTGCATTTATCACAACCACTCGATTCAAATATCTGAAAAGGGCCATTTTCTTTCACCCTCTCCGACAATGTTGTTAAAAAATTATCAATCCATTCTTTCATTTCCGGAGTAATTTCTTTAACTTTCTTGCAATCAGGACACAAACGACGCGCTAATCTTTGCGCCATTATTAAATTGAGCGAAGGGCCGATACTGGACGCCTTAACATTCAAATCTAATAATCTTGGGATTGCTCCAGCGGCCTCATTGGCGTGAATAGTTGAAAAAACAAGATGTCCTGTCAAAGCCGCCTGCATAGCTATTTCGGCTGTTTCTTGATCACGAATTTCGCCTATTAAAATTACATCCGGATCTTGTCTTAATATAGAGCGTAATCCGTTAGCAAAATTATAATTGCCATCAGAAGAAACTTGGGTTTGCTCTATCCCCTCTAAATGATATTCAATAGGATCTTCAATGGTAATTATTTTAATTTCAGAGGTCTGCTTTTTTTTAAGAAAAGTATAAAGAGTGGTTGTTTTGCCAGAACCAGTGGGGCCAGTATTTAAAATCATGCCGTTGGGAGCGGCTAATTCCTCTTGTACAATTACTGAATCATCGGAACGCAGTCCTAATTCTTCCAGAGAAACAATAAGCGCATCTGGGTCTAGTAAGCGCAAAACAGTAGTTTCTCCATATTCTGACGGAACGATAGAAACACGAATTTCAATGTTTTTTGAAGTTAATTTTATAGTAAAACGGCCGTCTTGGGGCTTATCAACTATGTTCAACTTGAGATTAGAAAGAAACTTTACTCTATTAATAATTAATTTGTAAAAATCTAAAGAAAAATTGGCCGTATCATATAAAAGACCGTCAATTCTATATCGAATTTTCACATCGCTTAATCCGGGCTCAAGATGAACATCGGAAACACGATTGGCCAGCGCGCCACCTAATATTACTTCTAATAAATAAGCCGTTGGCTGATTTTTGAAATCAAACCCATCAACCGATTTTTTTACTTCCTGTAAGCTAGTTAATTGCTTATAAAACTCTTCCAGCCTTTCACCCGTTGTATGTCTTGACTCTCTCTCCTCGGCTTCTTTTTTTAATCGCAAAAACTTTTCCTCAATTGGCGAAGTCATTATTTATAAGATATTCTAAATTTAAATACTAAACAAATGAATCCCGTTAGAGATAACCCATCTATGTTTTACACATATGTTATAGAAAATAAGAATAAGCAGTGGTATACAGGATCTACAAATGATCTACGGAAACGCTTTAATCAACATAATACTAAGAAATCCACATACACAAAATATCGAGGACCATATAAATTGATTTATTATGAAGCATGTTTAATTGAAGAAGATGCAAGGTCGAGGGAAAAATATCTAAAATCGGGTATGGGTAAACGCTATATAAAAAATAGATTAAAGCGTTTCCTATCTCTAACGGGATGAAGATACTAGGTATTGATCCCGGTAGTTCTCGGATAGGATACGGATTAATTGAGAAAATCGGGCAAAAATTAAAGTTAATAAGGGCTGATACGCTAATAATAAAAGAGAAAGACCCTAATCAAAAACTGTTTTACTTGGCTATTGAATTTAAAAAGCTTCTTGAAGAATGTGAGCCGGATTTGCTTGCTATAGAAAAAATATTTTTCTATAAAAATGTAAAAACCGCCATTGAGGTGGCTCAAGCCAGAGGAGTACTGGTTCTTTTAACATTACAAAAACAGATACCATTGGTAGAGTTCACTCCTCAAAAAG
>CAZATK010000028.1:0-3332 GCA_964488085.1 uncultured Candidatus Saccharibacteria bacterium | reverse complement strand
TCATCTTCTGCAATACCAATGCCAGTATCTTTAATAGAAATTTGCGCTAAATTATCTTTATTATTTATACCCACCGTTACTTGGCCTCCCGAAACACTATATTTAATGGCATTGTCAATTAAATTAGATATGGCGAGTCCTAATTTTGCAGGATCCGCAGAAACTATAATTTCTTTTTCTGATGGTCTTTCAAAATAAATATTGACCTTATATTCTCCGGCAATAAGCGATGCTTCTGCTAATAATTTATCCAAAAATTCCACTAAATTAATATTTTGAAATTGATAATTAAACTTTCCTTCTTCTAATTGGGCGACATCTAATAAATCATTAATGATCTTCAATAATCCTTGTGATGTTTTATAACCAATACTCGCCGCTTCTTTTGAAGAAGAATTCAAGTCCTGATCTTTAATTAAATTTTCAAATGACCAATTAATAGCCGTCGCCGGAGTTCGTAGTTGATGTGCGGCAATAGTTACAAAGTCGCTTTTAGCTTTTAATAAAGATGATTCGCGCGTAATGTCTCTAATTAATTTTACAAAAGCAATAACCCGTCCTTGTTCGTCTTTAACCTGACCAGTACGAGTTTCGTATTCTTTGTGTGGATTATCTAAAATTATTTTCAAAATTTGAAGCTCAACGCCTGTTTCGGAAAGTCTCACCACGGTAGGAGCTAAAGATGAATAAATAATCATAGATAGAGATTTCCAGTTGGAATCTTGCGCTTTATCTAAAGTAAAATTTTGGCCAATTATATCTTGGGCTTTTATGCCAAACATATCTTCAGCCCCCTTATTGAAATACAAAATCTGAAAATTATTATCATAAACAACCAAACCGTCATCAAGAGTTTCTATTAATATTTTAAATAATTGCTTGTCCATTTATATTGATTTCATCTCCCCCCAATTACAGCCAATTTTAACATTGACTTTAAGAGGAACGCTTAAATGATAAACCGATTCCATTGTATTTTTAATATCATTAACAATATCTTTTACTTTATCATCCTCAATTTCAAACAACAACTCATCATGAATGGATAATAGAAGGCGATATTTATTAGTTTGAATCATTGCTATTTTAATAATATCTGCGGCTAAACTTTGAATTGGCATGTTAATTGCCGCTCTTTCTGCTTCAATGGGCAACCATCTTTTCCTTCCGTTTAAATTTTCTACATATCCTTTTTGACGCAATTCATTTTTAACTTTTTCCTGCCAATCACGAATTTGGGCGAAATTATTAAAATATTCCGCGATAAATTTTTCCGCTTCTTGGCGAGATAAACCACTGGCTCTGGCAAAAGCCGATGGCCCCATGCCATACACAACGCCAAAATTCAAAGTTTTAGCTAATTGCCTCATATCAGAAGTCACCTTCTCCAACGGCACATTAAAAACTTGACTGGCCGTTAACTTATGAATGTCTAAATCATTTTGAAAGGCCTCAATCATTTTTTTATCATTAGCTACCGTTGCCAAAACTCTTAATTCTATTTGAGAATAATCAAAAGAAGCCAAAACATAGCCGGCTCGAGCAACAAAGGCCGGTCTAATAATATCAGGAATATTTTGCAAATTAGGATTCTTAGAGCTTAATCTGCCAGTGGCAGTCCCTGTTTGCAAAAAAGTGGTGCGCGCCGTCTCTCCTAAACCTAATAGGGGCTCCACATAAGTGGATTGCGCCTTAAAAATTTCACGATAATTCAAAATTAAAGAAATAACGGGGTGCTTATCTTTAATTAATTCTAATTGCCCGGCGGCTGTAGATTTCAACCGAGGAACGATTTTTAATTTATCAAATAAAATAACAGATAATTGTTTTGGGGAATTAATATTAAACTCTCCGGTATATTGATATATTTTCTTTATCAAGTCTTCAATTTGTTGAGAAAGTTTTTTTCTTAAATCACCTAAAAATTTAGAATCCAAACCCACGCCTCTCTCGTACATATCTTTTAAGACAGGCATTAGAGGCAGTTCTATTTCGTTTAAAATTTTATCCAATCCAAATTGGACCAGCTTCTCTTTGGATTCTTCAACCGGCTCATCAGGATTAAGAAGCCAATTAATTATATCTCTCTCAGTTTCTATCATAATTTGTCTATTAAACTACTAAATCCGAGTTTTTGGAAGTGATGAGTTAAAGAGCTCTTATCATATGGGTGCAATTTAAAATCGTCCAAAGATTTTATTTCTAACGACACATCTCTTTTAATCGTGGCTAATTCTTTAGAAAGAAGGGCTGTTTCTTTTTGGGCTTCTAATTTAACGCCAATTTTGTCGGAAATCTCCCATAAATTAGTAAAAATATTTTCTAAACTGCCATATTTTTGTAATAACGGTATAGCTGTCTTATAGCCAATGCCTTTTACTCCGGGAATATTATCCGAAGCATCCCCCACCAACCCTTTTAAATCTGGCAGTTGTTTGGGGCTTAGGCCATAACGATTCTTTACAGCAATTTCATTATATAATTCCACATCGCTCGTTCCTTTTTTAATAATTTCCACAATAACTTTATCATTATCTACCAACTGCAAGTTATCTAAGTCTCCAGAGAGAATAGATATAATTAGGTCTGGTTCGTCTTTAAATTTCTCTACTAAGCTTCCGATTAAATCGTCGGCTTCGTAACTTGCTTTCTCTATTACTTTAATCCCGAATTGTTCAAATAATTCTCTGGCTTTATTAAATTGCGATATTAATTCTTGGGCGGGTTTTGGCCGTTGTGCTTTATACTCCTTAAAAACCTTAGCTCTGAATGTTTGCTCGGGCCTATCAAAGGTTGCAACCAAATAATTAGGCTTCTTTTCTTTTATAATGTTAATGATAAGCCGCGCTAATCCATAAATAGAACCAACAGGTTCGCCGGCCGGAGTAGTTAGCGGTGGCAAGGCATAAAAAAAACGGTAAATTAGAGCGTGGGAATCAATTAATAATAATGTTTCTTTCATTTTTGTTCTTGCCGTGCTCAAATTTTATCCACAAAGTATTTTTTGGCAACAATTCCTTAATTTTATCTGCCCATTCTATTAAAAAAATGTTTTGAGGATTATCTAATATCTCCTTAAATCCCAATGCCAATAATTCTTCTGAATTTTTTAATCGGTAGCAATCCACATGATAGGCCCTTTTATAATCCTTATTCTTTAAAACATAATTCTTTATAATCACAAAAGTGGGACTAGTAATTCGCCCCCCTACCCCAAGAGCGCGTAAAAACACTTGAACAAAAGTTGTTTTTCCAGCGCCCAAATCACCAACTAAAGCAAAAATCCGCGAAGATAATTTAGTTGCTAATTCTTGAGCTAATTTTTGAGTTTC
>CAZATK010000027.1:0-3592 GCA_964488085.1 uncultured Candidatus Saccharibacteria bacterium | reverse complement strand
TTTGTCAAAAAAAACAACTTTCCAAATTATATAGAAAGTTGCTTTTTTTGTAAAATATAGCACTTTTTGACGATCGTCAAAAAGTGCTATATTTGATTTTTAAGTTATAATTTATTTTAATAATTCTAATAATCGTCGCCCATTCCCATGCCCCCCATACCTCCAGGCATCATAGGCGGCATCATTCCACTTTTATCCTCTTTTTTAGGAATATCAGCCACAACCGCTTCTGTTATTAGTAAGAGCGAGGCAACCGAAACGGCATTCTGTAATGCCGATCTGGTTACTTTAGTCGGGTCAATAATGCCAACCCTAATTAGGTTCTCATATTGGCCGGTAGCCGCATTAAATCCATAATCGCCTTTTTCTGTTAAAACTTTATTCAACACAACCGCGCCATTGTAACCGGCATTTTCTGCGATTTGTTGCAGTGGAGCATATAGGGCCTCTAAAACAATTTTAGTTCCAATCATTTCGCCCAATTGATCTTGGCTATAGGTCTTCATTAGTTCTTCTAAAGATTTAGCAATCCTTACCAATGCAACTCCGCCACCGGGCACTATGCCCTCTTCAATAGCGGCCTTGGTTGATGCCACCGCGTCTTCAATGCGATGTTGTTTTTCTTTTTGCTCTACTTCGGTCGGAGCGCCAACTTTTATAACAGCCACTCCGCCCGATAACTTGCCCAACCTCTCTTGTAATTTTTCTTTATCAAATTCACTATCCGTATTTGCTAATTGCGCTTTAATTTGATGAATCCGATCATCAATCTGCGCTTTATCGCCCTTACCGCCAACAATAGTTGTATTGTCTTTATTAGCAACAACTTTATGAGCATGCCCAAGAGAAGTTAAATCCACTGAATCTAATTTTCTGCCGACTTCTTCCGAAATAAAATCCGCGCCGGTCACTGTGGCAATATCTTGCAACATTTCCTTACGACGATCGCCAAAACCCGGCGCTTTAACAGCTAAAACACTAAATATTCCTCTTAATTTATTAACTACTAAAGTAGCTAAGGCCTCACCATCAACATCATCAGCGATAATCACCAGCTCTTTTTTACCGCTTTGAACTAATTTTTCCAATAACGGCAATAAATCATTGATAGAGGAAACTTTTCTGTCAGTAACTAATATAGAGGGATCTTCTAAAACCGCTTCCATTCTTTCAGGATTGGTCATCATATAAGGAGAAATATAACCCCTATCAAACTGCAAGCCCTTTACTATTTCTTTTGACAACCCCATTGTTTGGGACTGCTCTATGGTAACAACACCGTCCTTGCCGACTTCATAAATTACTTCAGCAATCATATCACCGATATCAGCGCTACGAGCGGAAATTGTAGCCACTTGAGCGGCGGCCTCTTGACCGCTGATGGGTTGGGATAATTCTTTTAACTTTTCTAAAACAACTTGATAGGCCTTGTCCATGCCAGTGCGTAATTTAATAGGATCAGCGCCGGAGGCAATATTTTTTAATCCTTCACGAATCAAAACCTGCGCCAATAAAGTTGCAGTCGTAGTGCCATCGCCAGCAACATCATTAGTTTTGGAAGCAACCTGCTTAATTAATTCTGCGCCGATATTTTCAATTTTATCTTCTAACTCAATTTCCTTCGCAATAGTCACGCCATCTAAAGTAATTACCGGAGAGCCGTAACCTTTATCTAAAACCACAGCCCGACCACGAGGACCTAAAGTGATTTTAACGGCATCGGCCAATTTATCTACGCCTCTTTTAAGAGCCGCTCTTGCTTTTTCGTTAAATAATATTTGTTTTGCCATAAATTTCTAAAATTTTATAAATTTTTGCTAAATTTATGAGCAATCCTGCCGAAGCTCATAAGAGCAAAGGCGGATGCCATACCTTTAGTTTTCTAACGTCGCCAAAATATCGTTTTCTTCGGCTACTAAATATTTCTTACCGCTTATTTCGACTTCATCCGGTCCATATTTTTTAAATAACACGAGATCTCCGACTTTTAGGGAAAGTGGCAACAATTCGCCTCGATCATTACGTTTGCCCGGACCAACCGCCACTACCCGGCCCCGAACCGGCTTTTCTTTTTCGGCGGTATCAGGCAAAACAATGCCCGATTTTGTAACCCTATCTTCCTCCATTGCTTCAAGAAAAACATGGTCAGAAAGAGGTTTGATATTTTTCATACCGTGGTATTATAGCAAAAATTTTTACGATGTCAATAATAAAAAAGAACCGTCTTATCTGACGGCCCTTATTTTCTTACTGCCATTCGCCAATTCCTTAAAAGCTGATTCCACAAAATCATTTATTTCTTTTCTAAAATCCTCTTCTACTATTTCAATAATTTCCAAATCATCTCTGTGACGCGGAAAATTCTTCACTATATATAAAAATTTAACAGCTGGATAACGAGCATGATGCTTCTTAACATGCCTATCTGAAGTCTTCACTTGAACAATAACCGCCAAACCGCCTCTAAGCATTACTAACAAATCAATACCCTTTGAATCCAGTTCTTGTAATTGAACGGCATCTAAAATTCTTTTAGATTGTTTCCAAGAATTTAAAATATGTTTTAGAACCCACTCCCCAAGTGGCCCTCTGTTTGGATTAGAAAAAATGTCCTTATGAGGCATTCTCTTCCCCTTATGTATATGAAAAAACGATCTAAAATTATTTTAAAATATCTTTTAAAGAAAGACAAACCTCTACTCTTTTCTCATTTAATATAATTCGGGATTTATTATTATTGTTTTCAAATTTATTAAGATTTTTATTAATTCTTTTTAGTTGCCAGCTCTTTAAAAATTTTTCTAAAGATATTCCAAGTTTCCCCATAAATAATCTTTCTAAATTTTTAACCGCATAATTTCTTGATATTTCTATCGGTATAAGATTGCTGGATAATTGACGACCGTATTCATTATGCGGTTCTAAAATTAATTGATTATTGCCCGCCTTGCGGCGAGGCAGGCCCGCCACAAAACAATTAAAACAAAAACCGTCTCTTGGATTATCAACGCTTCTTCGCCAATTAAATAAACCGAAAAGCAAAAGGCAAAAAAATCTTGATGTATATAGCTTGCTTTCGGTTGTTTTCACAATAACATCAAAATCAGAATTTTCGTGAATATTCCCAATAGCTAAAGAACCAGCAATAAAAACTGAATCTAAAAAAGGAACGAAGTTAAATAACCAAGACCTATTAAGCAACTTAATCATCTTTTTATCATAAATTATTTGAATATCCATTATATCAGCGTTTCCTGTTCTTCTTTTGGTTTTTCTAAACTCATTACTTCTATGCCGATGCCCTGTCCGCTGATTTTTAGCACATCTTTATCAATTTTACCCAGTTCTTTATAAGCAAAATTATAAGTATTGACTGTTGTCCCCAGATGACCGCCAAGTTTTTGCATATAAGTTTCATAAGCTAATAAATGCTTACTGAGTTCATGAACTCTCTTAATAATATCTTTTGCGGATTCTTCAATTTGCATAGCTCTCAATCCCTGCAAAACAGTTTGTAAATAAGCCAAAAAAGATGTGGGAGAAACTATAATTACTTTTTTATTTTTAACCGCATATTCAATAAAATCCTGCT
>CAZATK010000026.1:1156-4260 GCA_964488085.1 uncultured Candidatus Saccharibacteria bacterium | reverse complement strand
GAGGCCGTGGTCGGAATCGAACCGACGTATGTTTCTTTTGCAGAGAAACGCCTTACCACTTGGCTACACGGCCACAATCTTAAATTTTATTATCTTTATCAAGCAATAATTTCTCAACCCTTGCTGCATTTTCTATACCATAATCAATCTTAAACAACAACTTCGGCATTGGCCTAATATTCATTTTTCTTAAAAGCCAAAATTGCAAACGTCCCGTAAATTTCTCCAAAATTTTCAATACATAATCAGCTTTTTCGGAAGGAATAACGCTAAATCCAACCCTCGCAATTTCTAAGTCCGAAGAAATATCAACGTTAGTCAGCGTTACCAATGCATCTTTAAATTCTATCTCCCTTATCAAGATATTATTTAATTCTTCTAAAATTAAACTACCAATTTTTTCCTTGCGAAACGGTCTCATAAATAAGAATTAATTAAATATAAAATGGTCGCCAACCTTAATCTCCGCCTCTGAATTTAATAATAAACCACATTCATTACCCATTTCCACCTTAGAAACATCTTGTTTGTTTTTTTGTAAGTTAACAATTCTTCCCAAACCAAAACTCTTTCCTTGTCTTTGAATGTCACAAGACGCATTATTATTAATTTCTCCCGCTATCACTTTACCGCCAATAATTTGTTTTTTCGGCCCTTTTTTGCCAAAAACTGCTAAAACTTCTAGGTCTCCGGATATAACTTTTTGGTCAAAAATTTTTATCCAATCTTCCAAGCTCTTTATTAATTCGTAAATTATTTCCGAAGAAATAATTTTCACATTATGAATGTTAGCTAAATTATCAACTGCTTTATTAGTGCCAACGCGAAAACTAATAATAACTTTAGGATTAAATTTAATATCTTCGCTTGTTATTTCGCCGACACTGGCATTCAAAATATTGATTCTATGGCTAGGCGATAAGGGCAAGTTGCTTATTACTTCTTTCAACGCCTCCAAAGAGCCGGCGCTATCAGCTTTTAATATTAAATTGATTATTATTTCGCCATCTTTTGATTTAACGGGAGATATTGAAACTATTTCGGACTCTTGATTAAGTTCTTGCGTAACAGAACCAGTCCTTAATTCACTGCCTACCGGAACAATTTCTTTAAATCCAATCAATAAAACTGGACTAGAGGGCTCGGCTTCTTTAATTGGTTTTCCTAAAAAATTATCTAAAGAACGAATTTTGCTTGACATGTTTCCCACTGTCACTTGATCCCCTACTTTGATTTTTCCGTCCATAACTATTAGAGAAGTTATTATGCCTTTTTTATTATCTAACTTGGATTCCAACACATATCCTCTGCCAGAGTTTTCGGGATTGTATTGCAAGTCTTCCAGTTCAGCGGTAAGTAAAATTAAATCCAATAATTTATCAATTCCTTCGCCGGTTTTTGAAGAAATTTCCTGCCAACTAACATTCCCTCCATATCCCTCCAATAATATTCCCAACTGCATTAAATCATTTTTGGTTTTATTTACATCAGCATTATTTTTATCAATTTTAGTGATAGCCACCACAAAAGGAGTTTTAGTTTCTTGTAAAACATTGTAGGCCTCTTTGGTTTGTTCTTGTACGCTATCATCTGCTCCTACTACTAAAATAGCGACATCCGCCATCTTAACGCCTCTTGCGCGCATTTTTGTAAATACTTGGTGGCCGGGAGTGTCAATAAAAGTTATCCGTTGATCATTATGAGAAATTTCATAGGCCCCTACAGATTGAGTAATGCCACCCGCTTCTTTTGAAGCGACATTTGTTTTCCTAATATAATCCAATAGGCTAGTTTTGCCGTGATCAACATGTCCCACAACCACTACAATAGGAGGCCTTTTCATAAATGTGGAAGAAGTTTACCACGAAATTTACTAAATGGCAATATATTAAAATATCAAAATGAAAAATTTAGCAAAACTTTTAATTTTTATCTTTAACATCTGATAACATAAAAATCAGTTAACGTTGTAATTTGCTAATGCTTAATGTAAGTTCTTTACAGAACGTTGGAATTGAAAAGGGGGACTTAAGATGACAATGACATTGGGTGAATTTATTAAGTGGCTAGTATTTTTGCTTCAAAAAGAAGGCGTTCCTCTATCGCTCAATAATCAATTGTCATGGCACAAACTATTTTATCGATTGAAAATGCGGGGTGATGTGGTAGAAAAACCAGTTTTTCTAAAAGAGCTTTGGTTTGATTGGTGTTATGCTTATCCAAAATCACCAGAACTTTCAAAGTTTCTCCAGGCATTGTGTTGGACTGGAATTGTGGAGACGACGGACTTTGGGAGGAACTATAAGTTGCAGGAAGATATGGAGCAATTATTACAACGACGTTTTGAGAACTTGAATGAAAAAACGAAGCAGTATCTTAACTCGATTGTTAAGATTGCAAAAGAAGAGTTCGCGGGTGTAGTTAGCCGAGCATAAAATGCTCGGCTTTTTTTTAAAAAAAGAAACGAGCACGGCTCGTTTCTTTGACTTACTTGAATTACGGCTTTGATGCAATAGAAGCAATAAACACCAAAACAATCAAAGCTGTCACTACTCCCCATATAGAACTGAAGCCGAAAGAGTGAAAAAAGTACATAATAGCCATGCCACAGACCCAAACAGCAAGAAGACGAGCAATCCTTCCGCTAACTTCCATTGCAATCCTCCCATTATTGTTGCGCTCCCCTTCGTTAAACTAACTCATATAATATTACAAACACACTAAGAGGTCAATAAATTTTAAGTTTTTTCAATTGTCAAAAAATTCAAATTAATATATAACAAGTATATCGCCTGGAGGCGTGGCTGAGTGGCTGAAAGCAGCATCCTGCTAAGATGTTAGGGGAGAAATCCCCTCGGAGGTTCGAATCCTCCCGCCTCCGCCAGTAAAATAATTATTGTTTAAATAATTAAGGCCCGACTATCAACCCCGTTAGAGATCCGCCCTGCCGAAGGCAGTGGCGACAGCCACCTAGGGGCGGCTTATCTCTAACGGGGTCAAGTCAGACCTTTATTGTCTTACAAAGCAAGCCGGATTATTTTATCAAAATAATCATTAGCGTCACTAACAATAACTTTATGTATTTCGGCAATAATAACCATTAC
>CAZATK010000026.1:0-1056 GCA_964488085.1 uncultured Candidatus Saccharibacteria bacterium | reverse complement strand
CAAAAAGATAAATATGGAGTTAATGAAGATGGTCATAGCAAAACTGTCATTATTGAATATTCTAGTCCAAATATAGCCAAGCCGATGCACATCGGTCATCTGCGAAACACTCTCATCGGCAATGCATTGAAAAATATTTACGAAGCCAATGACTATAAGGTTATAAGCGCTAATTATATAGGAGATTGGGGAACGCATATTGGCAAGATTCTACTTGCCTACCAAAAGTGGCCGGAGATCGCCAAGCAAAACCCATCTGATCTTTATGTAAAAATTAGCCAAGAAATTGAAACCAATCCTAATTTGGAAAATGAGGCCAAAGAACTCTTTAAAAAATTAGAAGAAGGAGATAAAAAATTAAGAAAAATTTGGGAAAAGTTTTGTGATTTTAGCATTAAGGACTTTAAAAGGGTTTATAAAATATTAAACGTGAGTTTTGATTTGTGGAACGGAGAAAGCTTTTACCAGCCATTTATCAAAGAGATTTTAAAGGAAGCTTTGAGCAAGAAAATAGCCAAGCAAGAAAAAAACGGACCGGTTGTGGTGGAATTTAAGTCCCTCCCCTCTTTTTTATTACAAAAAAGCGATGGCGCCTCTCTTTATTCGGCTAGAGACCTCGCTTTGGCTAAATGGCGATTAGAAAAATATAAGCCCGAAAAAATTATTCATGTTGCTGGGCATGAACAGGAACTTTATTTTAAACAAATTTTTGAGACATTAGGGCTGATGGGCTATCCAAAAGACAAGTTTTTGCATTTAAGTTACGGCATTGTTACTTTAGAAGGAGAAAAAATGTCCACTCGCAAGGGACATATCGTTCTTCTGGAAGATGTGTTAAAAGAAATAATAAAAAAAGCTAAAAAGAATAAAATTATTGGCATTGGAGCGGTAATTTATAACACCCTTGCCCAAAGCAATGAAAAGGATATTTCTTTTAATTGGGAGCAAATGTTAAATCTTAGCGGTAACAGCGCTTCATATATTCAATACGGACATGTTAGAGCGCTTAGTATTCTCAACAAAGCCAGACATTCGTTGACTGATATGCCGGAAAAA
>CAZATK010000025.1:0-4453 GCA_964488085.1 uncultured Candidatus Saccharibacteria bacterium | reverse complement strand
TTCGCCTGGGACTAGCAATTTTGGCATTGACCACATCCGCATCACCGTTACTTATACTTCAGCTACGGGCACAGCCGGCGGTACTCTTGCTCTTAATAGCGGAGTGGGCTCTACCAGTCTTATTCAAATAGGATCAACCGGGGGATCAACAGTAATAGGAGCGACAAGCACAACCGCTACGGTATTGCATGTTTTTGATAGTCAAACAAGTGGTAGCGCTGGCTTAACCGTTACCAATAATCAATCAACCGCTAATATTAATTTATTAAGACTTATAAGTAATGTTGGCAGTGACAGCAACACCAAATTCCGAGTTGATTCTGACGGCGATATCCTTACCGATGGTTCCACAACTGTCGGTACACCCGCTGACTTGGCAGAAAATTACCCAGTTTTAGATGATACTATAGAAGCGGGAGATTTAGTGTCATTAGATAATCAACTGGTAGAATCAAATAAAATAGATGGAGATCAAATAATAGAAACAGAAAGAATAACCGCGGTTAAAAAATCTTCTAATAAATATGACCAGAATCTGGTCGGTGTTATTTCTACTAAACCCGGTATTTTACTCTCCGGTTTTTCAGAAAAATCTAAACCAGTGGCTTTAACAGGAAGAGTTCCAGTAAAAGTTAACACTCAAAACGGCAACATCATCATTGGAGATCCATTAACTTCTTCGGATATGCCCGGCATTGCTATGAAAGCCACTAAATCTACAAAAATAATAGGTTATGCTCTTGAACCCTACAATATTGATGAAGAAGCAGGCAAAATAAATGTTTTCCTGAATTTGGGATGGTGGCAGGCCCCTCCAGCGGGCGGACAGGTCTCGTCAGTGGGCGAACAGGTCTCCTCAGGCGAGGCTATTTCTAACGGAGTCAACCTTGCCGCTATTATTGCCTCCGTAATAGAGTCATTTAAAGATAGTGTCCTCACTATCAAGGAATTAATTATTGACATGATTCGTATTCGTCAATCTTCCGATCTTGCCAGTAACACTATCGGAGAAGGAGAAATCTTAACCGGTCAACAAGAAACATTTATTAATGCGGTTAAAGTTGAAAAAGATAGCAAAATATTTATTACGTCGAATAAACCAATGTTATTGGGAGTATGCGAAAAACAGCCGGGGATTGGTTTTAAAGTATGCGCTTTGGCTCCGGTAACGGATAGCGTAAAATTTGACTGGTGGATAGTGGGAGTCAGCGGTTCTACAACAGTAGTTGAAGCTCCCGTTGCCTCTGCCCCCATCGAAACCTTCACGGAAGAAGCAACAACCACGCTTGATATCATTTCCTCTCCAGAAACTCCCATTGAAATCCCTGTTCCTGTTGAAATCCCCGCAGAAGAAATAATAAGTACAGCAACAACCACGCTTGACATCACTTTCTCTCCAATTGAGAATCAATAAAGTATGAAATTGATTAAATCATTTGTGCCTATTACAGCGGTTTGGGATTATTTTACTAAGTGGTGTTTATACGCTGTTGTATTTCTTGTTCCGTTGTTATTTTTACCTCTTACTCTTTATCCGGAAAGTTTAAACAGGCAATTTGTAATAACAAGTCTTGTCTTATTGGCTTTTATTGCTTGGTTAATAAAAGCCATCACAAGAGGGGAGCTGGCTTATGCTAAAAGTCCGATTAATATTGTAATTTTTATTTTAATAATTTTTACCGCCATCAGCGTTTGGTTTTCCGAAAGCCGTTCTGTAGGTTTTATGGGGGTAAATGGTGGCGAGGTGGACACACTTATTAACATTGTCAGTTTGGGGCTGTTTTCTTTTTTACTCCCCGCCACATTTAAGAGTAAAAAAGAAATTGTTCAAATATTAAATTGTTTACTAATATCCTCGTCTTTAGTCTTGGCTTTTAGTTTTTTACAATTGCTTAATCTTACAATTTTTCCTTGGGAATTTACTAAAGAATCCACATTTAATACCATAGGCACCACTAACGCTTTAGGAATATATTTGGGATTTATTTTGGCGGTGGTTATGGTTCTGCTTTATCATAGGATTTCATTGCCCAATACAATTACGAAGATTTTATTGGCTGTTTTTGCCGCTGTTTTATTTATTGTCGTCTTTTTAATCGGATATTGGCCTGTTTTTATCGGACTTATTTTAACGATATTGGTTTTAATTATTATTAATTTAAGCTCCGGAAAATCAAAAGGGATTGCGGGTAACAACTTGCCCCTTTTATCAATTTTAATGGCGCTTATCTTTGTTTTATTAATTAATTTCGGATTTATTAGACTTAAGCTCCCTGTTTTTAATTTGCCGGCAGAAGTTACCCCGAGTTTTCAGGCGAGCTGGAGTATTGCTAAAAATACCATTAAAGAAGGAGCAAAAAATTTTATTTTGGGTTCGGGACCAGCCACCTTTGCTTATCAGTACAGTTTATATAAAGACACCAGCTTAAATAATACTCCTTTTTGGAACTCACAATTTTCTCAAGGATATAACGCACTTTTAACACATTTAGTCAATTGGGGATTTATAGGAACTATTATATTTAAAATAATTTTATTATTTTCCTTATTGTTGATTTTTAAATTGTTCACTAAAAAACATTCTATTGGCGAATCAGATTCTTGGGGGATAGAAATAGGGTTGTTATATCTAATTTTACTGTTATTTTTTTATCCTCAAAACTATGTTTTATATTTTTCCCTCTTTTTATTTTTAGGATTATTAATTGCTAAGGATTCATTAATTGAGAATCGCTATCAATTAATTACTCTGACCGGCTCTCCACAAAAAACATTCGTATTTTCATTGGGGACAATGCTTTTAATTATGTTGTCCACTTCTCTTTTGTATATAAACGGCCAGCGTTATATCGGCGCAGTTTATTTTGCTCATGGTGTTAAGGTTGCTAATGAGACTGTTGATGTGGATAGGGCATTGCCATATTTATTGTCTGGACTAGACCTAGATCCTAAAAATGATTTTTATTTAAAAACACTTTCTTCGGTTTTTTTGGTGAGAATTAACGATGTTTTAAAAAAAGCCGACTTATCGCCCACAGATTTACAAGCTCAATTTTCCGGCAATATCGGGTCGGCTCTGCAAATGGCCCGTCGTTCTACTGAAGTCAACCAAAATAATTCTTCAAATTGGTTAACTTTAGCTAAAACCTATGAAAGCGTAATTCCGCTTGTTTCTGGAGCGGCGGAAGAAGCTTTTAGGGCTTATAAAAGAGCTATTGAATTAGAGCCGAACAACCCCGAAATATTTTCAGGGCTGGGCAGGGCTCACTTGTCTTTTGCTGACCGATTGACCGAAGAAAAAGAAACAAAAGAAAAAATAAGCGCGGAGTACAGTTTGGCAATTGTTAACTTTGATAAAGCTTTAGTTCTGAAACCAGATTTTGCTCCGGCGCATTTTTCCCTGGTGCAGGTATTTGATAGACAAAATAAAACTGAAGAGGCTATTGCTAGAGCAGAAAGATTAAGAGCCGTCGTTTTATCTGATAACAATTCTGATAATGATGTAGGAATATTATTTCAATTGGGCTTGCTTCATTATCAAGCCGGTCGTTTTAACGAATCTAAAGATTTATTTGAAGATGTAATCCAATTAACCCCCGATTATTCCAACGCCCTTTATTTTTTGGGCTTGATTTACGACAAGCAGAATAATAAAAAAGAAGCATTAGAATTATTTAGCAGAATCGCCAAATTAAATTCTGACAATGAAGAAATAAAAAACATTATTATTAATTTGGAAAATGGTCGTTCGGCTTTGAGTGGTATTTTTGACGGCGATATTCAAGACAAGAAAGAAGCCCCCATAGAAGAGAAGCGGTCTCAATAATGCTGACATTAATAGGGCTTTTATTCTGGTTATCTGTTAATGCGGCTAACATTGCTTATAAAGTTGATGATTTGTCCATTAATAATCTTTCGGGTGACACATCTTCGGCCAACTTTAAACAAATTAACAGTGGCGGTCAAAGTGCGATTGGGGAATCTAATAGCTCTAGTTTTATTTTAAAATCCGGCTTTTTATATTATTCAGAAACTGCTACTAGCACCCCGCCTCCTCCGCCAACCACACAATATGCCTTGACTGTTAGTAAAAGTGGTAGCGGTTCTGGGGTTGCAACTAGCAATCCATTGGGGGTGGATTGTGGAAATAGTTGTAGCGCTAATTTTAATGACGGTGAGCAAATAACTTTAACAGCAATAGCCAATAACGATTCTTTTTTAGCTAGTTGGTCTGGTGGTGGATGCAGTGGCACCGGCACTTGTACTGTGACTGTTAATTCTAATCTAACTATTACTGTTACATTTAGTTTACTCGGTAGCGGTGGCGGCGGTCCTCCGCCAATCGGTGGGGGCGGTGGAGGTGGCGGAGGAATAGGTACTTATATTGGAGGTATTGGTGGAATACAAGTTCCTTGTATTCCACCAAAGGGAGATATAAATAGAGATTGCAGAG
>CAZATK010000024.1:0-5480 GCA_964488085.1 uncultured Candidatus Saccharibacteria bacterium | reverse complement strand
ATATTAAAAAATCCTAATGGTACCGATTTAAGCACGCCTAAAATAAAAGTCGAATACCAAGATATTAAAGATATAGAGCCCAGTGCGAAAGCCCACTTACGCAAACGCTTCACTCCCCCAATAAACGAAATTTTAACTAATTTAGGAAAAATAAAAAGATTAAGAGCTGATCCGTTAATTATAATTATTAAAAATATGGCCATTTTTGCCCAAAATTTAGGCAAACCCATAAGACGTTCGGAAGAAGGAATATATAAACCTATACCGCTTAAAATAAGGACCGCCAATGAAAACCATATTACTTGAGACAAAGTATGAATAATATCCGATTCCATTTTAGAAATGCGGTAATTCTTCAGAGATTTTATAAACATCACATCAGCTATAGTCGTTCCCCCCAAACCCAGAGCTATACCAATTAAATGCAGTATTAAAATAAAAGTGCGGTGTTCTGTTAAAAGAAAATTAATATTAAATTTCGAATTTGCTAAAGCCAAAACTAAAATAAAAGCACAAATGCCCACCGACATTAAACACCAAGTACACCATTGCTTCAAATTAAAAGCTTGAATGAAGGTAAGATAAAGGGAAAACATAAAAGCAATAATGGTAATGCCCAACAAAATAAAGATTACCGTTGAAGTGGCTAATGATGGAGAAATTTCTAAGAAAGTATAGCTGATAATAATTAGTCCATAATAAAGCAAACCCAATATCTCTATAGGAATGCCCCAAAATTTGGAATAAGGGCTGTGAATAACGGCCTCGCAGTCAAAATTCAAAGGACATATTAATTTTTTTTCCGATTTTGAACTTTTATGATTATAGATATAAAATGCCAAGGAAAAACCGGCTAGAGAAAAAGATATTATAAATAAGGATAGATTCATTGTTTAAACAACAATTTGAGCGTATTCTTCAGATTTTTTTATCACAATATCATCGCCATCGTTTAATTCTATAAAATCTTCTTGATTATCGGCATAAACCAAAGCGGGCCCGCGAATAATGCTCATTTTTATGATACTGCTCTCTTTAAGGATAACATGGTCCGACTGTTCGGTGCTGTTATTAAAGGCCAATCCTATACCGATCTCAAAATAACTATCAGTAATACTGCGATAATAACCTGTAGAGCCAAACGGGGTGGCCGCTATAATGCCGTCGCCAATAATTTCCCGGCTTGTATTTTTGCCATCAATTATAATGCGATAACGAATGGCGTGGCGAGGATCTTTATTGTGAATAACAATATCATTCATACCAATAAGGGTTTTGTCAGGGGCTTGCCCGCCTGCTGGCGAGGCTTGCGCCTCTAATTTTAATAATTTTTCAATTTTATAATCGCCTTTTTTTACTTTTTGCAAAAGCTCTTCATTGCTTAAGGGCAGGCATTTTTTACAAATATGGCTGTCCTTAAGAATAATTTTGGGAATATTGGGAAAACTATACTCTGCTCTCATTAAAGTGCCATCGCCGCCGTAACTTATTACAAATTGCGGAGATTTGCTAACTAATTGAAAGCCGGATTTCTTGACCAGATCTTCTATATCTTTTTTTCTGTTGCCGAAAATCAGCGCCCTCATCATTATTTTAGACCAACTTTCTTTCCCGGATTAAAAATATTATCCGGATCAAAGATATTTTTAACCTTTTTAAACAAACCGCAAACTTCTTCCCCAAACATTAACTTTAAATAAGGGGTTCGGATTAGTCCGTCATTATGCTCCGCGGTCATAGAGCCCTGAAATTCAAATACCAGTTTATAAACTTTATCCGCCAATTCGGAAATAATAATTTTTGATTGCGGGTCGCTCAAATCCATTAAGGGAATTATATGAAAATTACCATCACCAACATGGCCTGAGACAGTGTAAATAATCTTGTATTGATTTAATATTTTTTCCAATCTTGGCAAAAATTCAGGCAATCTTTCAGGGCGCACAATTATGTCGTCAATAAATGGCACTGTTTTCTTGCCTTTAATTTTAGTCCTAAGCAAATTAAAACTTTCCCGACGCACCGTCCAATACTTTTCGGTATCACCAGCGTCTTTTGTAATTCTTGTGCGTAAATTAAGTTCTTGGAGATCTAATTGGGCTTTTTTGGCTTTATCTTCTGCCTCTTCAATAGAATCGCCGGTAAATTCAGCTAATAAAACCAACTTGGGCAAACCCGATGTTATAACCATATATAATTCAGGTAAAAATTTAAGCGCAAAACGAAAGAATAAATAACGAATTCCCAATTTAAGCGTGTGGTCATCAAATGATTCAAAGCTTTCCGGCTTGTGTCTTAAAATTTTACTGACAATTTGTGCTAAGGGCTTAAAATCTTTCAAGAAAATAACTAAAAGTTTTGAGTGTTTTTTTGGTTTAATTAATTGAAATTTTACTTCGGTAATAATGCCTAAAGTTCCCTGCGAACCGACAAATAGTTTAGTTAAGTCAAAGGTTGCGCCATCCCAAATATTCCAAAGAGCATAACCAGCCGAATTTTTTGAAACATTAGGTTTAGCAAGTTTGATCACGCTACTATTTTCTTCAACTAATTGATAAATTTCTCTATAAATTTCTCCTTCTAAATCTTTTTGTTGAATTTTTTGATCTAATTCTTCTTTGGTAAGCGGTTTTAAAATATATTCATTACCGTCTCTTAAAATTACTTTTAGTTCTTTCACATATTTTTCTGTTTTTCCGTAAGATAATGTTTTTTCTCCTCCAGAATTATTAGCCACCATTCCACCGATTGCACAAATACCGCGAGAAGCGGGATAGCTTGGTAATAACAAATCTTGTTTCAAGGTTTCTTTTTCAAAGTCCCTGTAAAAAACACCGGGCTCTACAGTAGCATAACCGTTTTTAACTTCTTTAATATGATTAAAATACTTAGTGAAATCTATAATTATGGAGTTATTCAACGGCCCCCCCGTCATATCGGTACCACCGGAGCGCGCTGTAAGGGATATGTTGGAGCTTTTGTTTTCAGTTGCAAATAAAACAAGATTTTTTAAATCATCAACGTCTTTGGGGAAAACAACTAATTGGGGTTTTACTTCAAAAAAACTGGCGTCACGGCTATATTTTTTTAAAGTTTCTTCGTTTTTTAAAACATCGCCTTTAAAAAAGGATTTGATTTGGGTTTCTAGCTTCATGCGGTTTTATTATAATCAATTTTAACATATTATTAAATCAGCTGATCTTTGATTTTGAGGAGATACGTATGAAGATGAGCGAATGGATAGATCAGGGAATAGGAATAAAAAATTTCAAGAGACTTTTGTGGATGGTTTTATGTTTCCTTTCCTTTGCTTTCATAATTTGGGTTTCCGGTCCCGCTTGGATAATATGGGTTCCGACCTTAATTATGATCGGCCTTCATGAATGCGGACATTTGTATGCCGCAAAAAGATTCGGTCTGAAAACTGGCGGGTTTTACTTTGTTCCCGGATTAGGCGGAGTGGCTTTGTTGAAGGAATTTCCAAAGGAACGCTGGAAAGATTTTTGGATATTTTATGCCGGTCCTCTGGCGGGATTGGCTCAAGTATTAGTCCTACTCTTCGCAAATATTTGGCTTCAATGGCCACTATTGGGAATTCTCGCCGGAGTTTGGTCTTTTATAAATTTATTTAATTTGCTTCCAGCATTGCCACTAGATGGCGGTAAAATAATGTGGTCAATACTTAGCCCAATAAATCCATTAAAACGCTCTTATTTGAGAAGTTGGGAATATTATTTCTGTACAATTTGTTCTCTAATAACGATAACACTAGTAGGCGGACCTGTTTGGGTAATGCTTATTCTTACATTGGGTTGGCTGGAACGCAAAGCGCTAATGTATCAAGAGTCATTATATAAAATTCAAAAAATAGCCATGACCCAAAAACAGTTTTGGCGCGCTATGGGTTTATATTTTGCTTTAAGCATAGTATTTATAGTCATAATCTTCTTCACGCTAATTCCCTATATAAAAACCTAAAAGTCCCTCATGGGGACTTTTTTAATGGGGTCGAGATTTGCGTGTGTCGGGGTGCTGGGAATCGAACCCAGACTACAGACTCCCGAAGCCTGCGTACTGCCACTATACTACACCCCGTTAGAAATAAGCCGCCCCTAGGTGACTACCGTCACTCGCCCTAGGCGAGGGCGGATTTCTAACGGGGCAAGCCCCATTAGAAGTGATCTTATCTCTTTTTGAG
The DNA here is from genome assembly GCA_964488085.1 of uncultured Candidatus Saccharibacteria bacterium. Taxonomy (GTDB): domain Bacteria; phylum Patescibacteriota; class Minisyncoccia; order UBA6257; family UBA11618; genus CAZATK01. The sequence continues at coordinate 1,282 of CAZATK010000024.1, read as the reverse complement.
AGATTAACATAAATTTTATTGAAATATAAGAGTTAATTTCTTTAATATTTCAATGCTTAAGTCTTGCGGTCTTTCCCCGCCTTTTAATAACAATGTCTCTAATTTGTTTATTATTTCTTCTTTTGAAAATGGCGATGCTACGCTTAAGTTGTTTAAAATCGTTTTTCTTGGTTGCTGAAACAATATTTTAACTATTTTGTAATAATCTTTCATAATTTTTGCATCATAATTCTTTTTTTCCAATTTAATAATTGCAGATTCTACTTCTGGAGAAGGATCGAAATCGCTGGGGGGCAAAACAGCAATTATTTCTGGGTCAGCCCAGAATTGCGTAATAGCGGCTAGCCGGTTCATTTTTGGAGGTTCGGCTACTATTCTTTCCGCAACTTCTTTCTGAACAGTCAAAACTGTTATGAGGGGCTTTTTTTCTAGTTCGCTTATTATTCTTAATAAATGTCCGGTAATATAATAAGGAATGTTACCAACTAGCTTATAGTCCCGGCTTTGCCGAGGATCCTCGATAGCTCTGCTATCGGGACTTATAGCCGATGGCTTATGGATAATTTTAGGTAATTCTTTTAAAACATCGCCCTCAATAATTTTTAACTTTAACCCTTTATTTTTTAATTCTTCGGCTAATTCCCTATCTTTTTCTATCGCAATTAAATCAATGGGATGTTTAAGTAATTCTAATGTAAGCTCTCCATGCCCCGAACCAATTTCAATAACATTGTCCCCTTCTCGTAATTCAAGTGCTGATACTATTTTCTCAACAGCGGACTTATTTTTTAAAAAATGCTGTCCTGAAGTTGTATTACGGGGCATATTCTATATACATTTCATCTTCATCGGGTAAATATTTTTTATTCTGTTGAGGGGCTTCGTATTGTATTAGTTCTGGCGATATTTCGTATAAAAATCTAGAGGGAATATTAGAAAATGACAAAAACAACTTTTTAGCGGCGCGAGTAACGGCCACATACATTAATCTCCTCTCTTCTTCTAACTCCTCGTTTGTATTGTAAGAGCGGTGATGTGGTAAAACTCCCTCACTGCATCCCGCTATAAAAACAGCGTCAAATTCCAAGCCCTTGGAAAGATGGACGGTCATCAAATTTACGCCATCCTGATTTTTGGCATTATCATGGCCTTGAGTTAAACTGACTCGTTCCAAAAATTCACTCAATCCTTTTTCTTTTGTAAAATTAGAGGCAAAAGAAATTAATTCTTTAACATTTTCTATTCTTTCCTGATAGTTTTTAAAATTATTTTCCAGATATTC
>CAZATK010000023.1:0-5665 GCA_964488085.1 uncultured Candidatus Saccharibacteria bacterium | reverse complement strand
AAAAATTACCGCATGTTTGGCGATATCCTTGGATTATGCGTAAAGATTTAAAAAGGGGAGGATTTAAGATTATACATTTTGAGGCCTCTAGTCTTTGCCTGCCTTATTTTAATTTCTTATTACCAATTATTAAATATTTAGAAAAATTTAAATCAAAACCAATCATAAAAAATTTTGGATATGGCAGTATTGCTATGGTTAAAAAGTAAGGCGCAGATATTTTTCCAGATAGATATAGGGTATTTTTTAAAAGGCGGTTTTTGGATAAGCGCGGAAAATTCTATTTCTACGCTTATTTCTTTTGTATTGGGATTAATTTTAATTAATTTTCTTTCTCAAAATGATTATGGAATTTATAAATTTATTTTTTCTATTGCAGGGATTTTACAAATATTTCTTTTTAATGGAATGAATTCGGCTGTAACTCAAGCCGTAGCGTTAGGAGAAGAAGGGGCACTTAAAAAAGTTGTTTTTTTTCGTTTAAAGTGGGGATTGTTATTTACAACGGCATCTTTTATTGTTTCTCTTTATTTTTTATATTATCAAAATTATATAGTAGCCATATCTTTAATTATTTTAGGAGTTTTTCAACCAATTAATTCTGCTCTCGGAACGTACCAATCTTATCTTCAAGGTAAAAAAGAATTTCGTCTATTTACTCTATCTTCATTAATTACTCAAGTAATTTTTACTTTAGGAATAATTTTTACTTTACTGTCAATTAAAAATATAATTTTACTCGTATTAGTACAAGCCCTAATTTACTTAATTATCAATTTTTTATTTTTTTGGAAAACAATAAAACACTTTCGACCAACGAATAAGTACGAAAATAATGCAATTAGTTACGGAAATAAACTAACATTTTTAGAATTATTTGGTATTTTAGCCCAGAACTTAGATAAAATAGTGTTATTTCACTTTTGGGGACCTGCGATTTTAGCTAATTATGCAATAGCCCAATTTTTTCCTAATTATATATATTCTTTATTAAAGTCCATATCAGGACTTTTAATACCAAAAATATCGCCACAATCTCTTTCCGAGATTTCCGAATCTTTTTATAGAAGATTTTTCCAGTCGGTCTTTATAGGTAGTATAATAAGTAGTTTCTATATAATAATCGCTCCATTTTTATTTTTTATTTTTTTTAAAAAATATTCTGATATGGTTCTTTATTCTCAAATATTATCTATTGATTTAATATTTGCTCTCGCTAATGGTTTTATGGGAAGTATTTTTTTATCAAAAAAATTTATTAAAAGCATTTATGCTTCTCAAATAATTAATAATTTAATAAGAATTATTTTATTTATTATAATGGGTATGATTGGGGGAGTAATGGGAATTATATTAGCTTCTATTATTAGTAGAATTATGGGAACTATTATTAATATTGTTCTTTGGGAATTGGAGAAAAAAAGGGGGTTGTCAAACCCCTCACATGATTTTCATTAAAGCATATTATCTTTTTTCGAATAATTTTTGTCTTAAAAGTTTTAAAGAATCTAAATCCCTATAATTCATTATTATTAATTGTCTTGGAGTTGTTGTTAAATAATCTCCTCTACGATGAAAGCCCATTGTATTAGCTATTACTAACGTATTGCTTTTACCAATCATTGGAGTAATTTTCATACCTTGTTTTTCAATAAACGCATGGCTTACTTCTGGTGTTATATTAAGTTTCGCCTCTCGGAACCAAAATAATACACTCATTTTATATTCCATCCACAACCTAGCTAGCGTCATTTTTTGAGATCCTTTAACGTAAGTGAAAGCCGCATTATTTTTATCAGTGTCTGTCATATACAAAAAACACTTAAATGTTGGATAACTTACATCAAAATGTAAATTATTTGACTCTTGATCAGTTGTTGGTTTTCCTAAATCCTCCTGATAAAAAAGACCTCTCTCTACTTGAACTTTGGGAACAATCGATATTTTCTTACGCGAAGCCGCAGGAACAATCCTATTAATAAAAGGGTTGTTCGTTATATATTTTTCTATTCTAGGAGCTGGCAAGTGTTTCTCGCCTCTATTGATGGCGCTTCTCTTCATATACGGCCTTCTTTCATTAACGACCTCGATGTTTAGCTGGTCATATTCTTTTTTTATTTCAAGAAAAACGTCTTGTGGAAAAAAATCATTAATAACCGCTATTCCGTCTTTTTCAATTTGTTCTAAAACTTCTTTATCCATACTATCATCTAATGTTATTTTATTTTTTAAAATAAATGGTAAATTAAAAAGAAGAATTCGAAAAACATGATATCCAAAAAGATTTAAAATAAATCCTCCCGCAAAACGACCCGGTGGAGATACGATTTTATGAATAAGAGAATTAATTATTTTGGATTTCATGGTTGTTTTGATAGACAAACAATTCCTGAATTATTTGTTTATTTAAATTATATAGAGAATCTCCCGTTTGAATCAACGGAGGACCAAAATCATCAGAGCATCTTTTATTACCATTTAATGTTTTATTTGAACCATTTATAAATTTAAGGGATCGGCTAAACATTCTAAATACCTCCATCATTTCAGAACGAAAGGCATCGTGAACAAAAAGCCACCCACCCCCCTTTAATAAGTTATCTCTATTTACTCTTTTTGCGCAAGAAACTCTTGCTCTACCATCAATGAAAATAATATCAAATTTACCTTCAACAGGAATATTTACATAGTCTGGCAATTGAGTAATCGGTCCATCTAATAATAACTCATAACGCCAAAACATTTGAAGTTTTGGAATGTGCCAAAGTTCCATGCAAATTTTTTCTTGTTGAATTTTTAGACAACCAGAAACTTGATTTTTATTAAAATAATCGAAAAAATTATTTATCACTATCGGTTCATTTAATTGATATCTCTCACTCGATTTTTCTTTTAAGAAAAAACCATAAATTACGCCCTTAATAATCCAAAACCAATAATCTAATTCTATAAATATCAATTTGATTATTTGTTTTATAGTTTTGATAAAAGAAAATTTAAAATTTGGTTGATATCCTTCAATGTATTGCAAACGTTTGTTATTGAGAATAATTTGCCAATACAAAGAAGAGCATTTAAATTTATTTCTCTCTGATAAGACTTTTTTAAATTGCCTTAAGGAAATCATCGGTCCTTTTAAGGGGCTCCAGGAGACCGATGGCTTTTTTCCAGTTTTTTCGAAAAACTCATTTATAACCGATTCCGCAAGCCAAGGGAAAAAATTAGTTTCATGATCAACTGATATCATCTTAAAGTTTAGATTCAAATTTAAAGCGGTTCTTAATAGGTTAATAGTGCTGTTTCCGCTACCCCACTCAAGGCATCTTATCTCTTCCTCTAGGAATGAACGTTCTTTAACTGCATCAATAATTGCATTCCAACAGTTATCACTCATAAAGGGAGATCCATCGAGTGGTTTTATCATAATTTATTTGTATTATTTATAAATAATCATTAGCGACATTTCTTTTCTAAAATTATTTATAATCGGAGAAAAAATTCTATTGTTATAGGAAATACTAAATAAATTTTTTTGTTTAGGCAATAATGCCGTTAAAGATATTTGAGTTAATAGGGGAAGAATTGATAAAAATTTTTTGAGCATAATTAATGGCTTATTACCAACGCATTGTGCTAAATGAAAATGTACAAACTTTTTAAATCCGCATTGTTCAAAAAAACCAATCCAGTCTCTAAGCCGATATTCGTTTTCACCGTTCAAGCGTCTTGTTAATTTTTGATTGACTGGAATACCAAACTGATTTTTATAATCATTATCGTATTCTTTATCTAACATTTTATTTATGTCTTCTTGAGTTAAGTTATCTGGTCTAGCCTTATCTAGGGCTAGAAGAAATCCATCTTTTTTTAAAACTCGATAACATTCTCCCAGAGTTACAAGTGGGTTATTAGAGTGATGTAGAGAGAAAAAATCAAAAATAAAGTCAACGCTACTATCGGGTAGTTCTAAATTATTAAAATCTCCGACGCAACCTACGATTTTTTCGCTACTATCACCAGCAATTCCTGTTACTGTTTCTGGCATTAGTAATTCCACTATATTCTGGCATATTTCCACCGCATACATTTTCTTAATATTTTCTTTTTTAGTAAGAATAGCGCTAAATACTGCCGGCCCGGAACCTATTTCTAATCCAACGCCACTTAACGGCGCTTTTAAAAATTTATTCTCAAGAAATTCAAACAGACTTTCTATATTTTCTATAGTAATGTTGGGAGCGGCGCCATCAAATGTTAGTTTTCTAATTATATTTATATGTCCGGTTTCTTTAAGACTAAGCGCAAATTTCGTTCTGTAATTCTCTTCTGCTTCGTTTTTTAATTTTTCATTAACTGACCAATATAAAATCCGCATTGATTTACATTATATATAAAAAAAAGGCGGCTGTTAAGCCGCCTAAAAGTCCGTTTTTCTTCTTAATTTTTTCATTACTTCAACTTCGGAATTATAAACTCTTTTAATGCCGTCTCCGCGAACAGTCTCCATTCTCCTAATTTCAGATACCAGTATTTTTATTTCTTCCGGCTCAAGGCTTGCTTTATGATCCGACCCCGGCATTTCCCGATTCATTGTAATATGCCGTTCAACAACACTGGCGCCGAAAGCGACGGCCATCAATGAAGGCGTAATTCCAAGTTCGTGTCCACTATAGCCAATGGGAATTCCAGGAAATTTTTGCTGTAAAGTCTTAATAGTAATTAAGTTTATTTCCTCATCTTTACAGGGATAACTTGCAACACAGTGTAAAATAATTAAATCTTCTTCGCCAAGAACTTCCACCGCTCTCTCAATTTGCTCTATTGAACTGCCACCGGTGGACAGAATAACCGGTTTGCCATTTGAACGAACTCTTTGCAATAAGTTTAAATGTGTCAAACATGCAGACGCAATCTTATGACAGGGAACGTTAAAGCCATTAACAAAATGAGCACTTAGGCCATCCCAAGAGGAAGCAAACCACATAATGCCCATTTTCTTACAATAAATATCAATTAAATCAAATTCTTTTAAATTAAACTCCAGAGCAAATTTTAAATCGCCGTTTGTGGTATTGGTCGGGTCTTTTTTCAATCTATTATAATTTTCTTCGGGGAAAACGCAATATCTAACATCTTCAATATCCATTCTCTCCATACCATTACGAACGATACTTATATCAACTTTTCTTGATTGAGCCAATTGTTCTGGTGTATAAACACGCTGAACCGTTCTTTTTTGAAATTTGACGGCATCACAACCGGCTTCTACTGCTACGTCAATTAACTTTTTTGCAATTTCAACACTACCATTATGATTAATGCCAATTTCAGCGATTACAAAACAGGGATAACCGTCGCCAACTTTTTTGGTTCCGATTTTCACCGCGCACATATTACACCTCTTTATTTTAAGGTTCTTATTAGAAGTTATATTTTATAAACCTTCAAGTCAACAAAAAATAAGGGCTATGTAGCCCTTATGACTTTAAAACTTAATACCATGGGCATAAGCCCATGGATGAAGTTTTTCTGGCGAAGCCAGACTAATTTGCCTACGGGCAAATTAGAGGAAGTCAGAAGATACCACGGGCTTATGCCCGTGGTATCTTCATGTAATAGTAAAACCGCCATCAACAACAATATTTTGTCCAGTCATGTATTTTGA
>CAZATK010000022.1:0-5983 GCA_964488085.1 uncultured Candidatus Saccharibacteria bacterium | reverse complement strand
GCTTCGGGTGTCGGATAAAAATTAATATCAATAACATTGTCCAACATTCTCATAGCTATCGCGACTGTTTCTTTAATTAAGTTTTCATTTAATTTACCACTAATAATATGGCGCGCCAGATTAACAGAACCTAAATTGCAAACCGCCGTTTCTTCTTTAGAAGTATTTAAAGTAATTTCTGTGCATAAATTAGAACTATGGACAACACCAACATGGTCTTGAGGCGAACGAATATTGCAAGCGTCTTTAAAAGTAATCCAAGGGTGGCCAGTTTCAAAAAGCCGAGTCAGCATTTTTTTCCATAAATCTCTGGCTCTTATTTTTTTGAATAAGAACATTTCTCCCTTATCAATTTTCTCTTCATATTCTTTATATTTAATTTCAAAATCTTTTCCATAAATATGATGCAATTCGGGAACATCATGCGGAGAAAACAATGTCCACTCTTCATCATTAATAACTCTTTTCATAAACAAGTCCGGAACCCAATTAGCGGTGTTCATATCATGCGTTCTTCTTCTTTCATCACCGGTATTGCGTTTTAAATCAAGAAAATCTTCAATGTCTAAATGCCAAGTTTCCAAATAAGCGCAGGCTGCTCCACGCCTTTTACCGCTACGATTGATTGCCACCGTCGTATCATTGGCAATTTTTAAAAATGGAATCACTCCCTGACTTTCAACGGCGGTGCTTTTAATTAAAGCGCCGATAGAACGAATATTACTCCAATCATTACCTAATCCTCCAGACCATTTAGATAATTGAGCATTATCGCCGATACATTTAAAAATGTGCTTTAAATCGTCTTCTACGGTTGTTAAATAACAGGAACTAAGTTGAGGCACTGCCAACCCAGAATGAAAAAGCGTTGGAGTGGAACTCATAAAACGCATTGTAGATAGTACATTATAAAATTTAATGGCCCAGCTTTCCTTATCCTCTTCTTGAATAGCCAAACCCATAGCCACCCTCATCCAAAAGGCCTGAGGAGTTTCCATGCGTTGTTCGGTCTTTTTATCTAAAAGAAAATAACGATCATATAAAGTTTGCAAACCGCGATAAGTAAGCATCTGATCTCGGCTAATATCAATGTGCTTAACCAATAAATCCAGATCGAAATTCAACATATCCGCAGACAATCTGCCAATCTCAACGCCTTTTTTAATATTTTCAATAAACGCGGAATGATAACAATCTTTTAGATTATCGATAGCAAATTTTTTGTTAAAAACTTCACGATATAGATAAGATAAAAATAATCTTGCTGTAATAACGGAGTAATTAGGGTCTCTTTCAATAAATGATTTTGAAGTCATTACAGCTAGCTTTGCAATTTCCTCCGTCCTAATATTGTCGTAGATAGTTGCCTCACAATGCTCTACAAGACTTTCAATATCCATCACCCCTTCATAGCCAATTATTGCTTGCTGAAAATAACGGTGAAGCTTTTTATCATCAAAAATATGCTTTTGTCCGTTTCTTTTAATGACAAAAAGGGCTTGGTTTTCTATTTTCTTTAAATTTTCTTTTTGTCTTTCTTCACGCAGTTCTCTGTGCCTCTCTCGATAAAGAATATATGCCTTAACCACATCGTAGTAATGAAATTCCATTAATGTTCTTTCAACTACATCCTGAACTCCCTCTACATCGGGCAAGCCATCCTCACCATAACGCTCTTCAACTTTTTTTACCGCGTTATTAGTCATTTCTATCAATTGATTTTTATCAGCCCTACCCAAAACAGCCATCATTGCCTTTTCCATAGCAGACGTTATTTTCTCCTGATCAAAATCAACAATATTTCCGTTTCGTTTTTTAATTTTTAATAACATTATAATTTAATAATAGAACTTTTTTTCAAAAAAAATACACGCAGTATCGCGCAATCTGTGGATAAGTATTTTATTTTTTCTTTTTACGTAAAAAAGCCGGAATATCCCAAATATCTGCAACTTTTTTCTTAGAATCTTCTTTATTGGAAACGTCGTTAACATTTTGCTTGGACAAAACAGCGCCTTCTTTGATATTACTAGCAAAAGCTAATTTCGGCTCCACTTTATTATCAACGCTCACTTTTTCACCAAATAAATTAGTAACTGATGTTAATTCCGGCTTTCTCACAAAAGCATTGCCGCCATTAAAACTTGTAGCTATAAGCGTAACTTTAATTTGTCCTTTTTTTAATTTACGGTCATGATAGGCGCCAAAAATAATTTTGGCTGATGAATCAATACTGTCAGCAATTACTTTAGCAATGTCATTAATTTCACTCATTTTTAAATCACGCCCACCGGACACTCCAAAAAGCACCCCTTTAGCTCCATCAATAGTAGATTCTAATAAGGGAGAATTAATAGCTTGATTGACGGCTGATATTGCTCGATCTTTTCCGGATGCTATTCCAATTCCCACGACAGAAGAACCGGCATTTTGCATAATTGCTTTGACATCGGAAAAATCAATATTAATAATTCCGGGCATTGTAATTAATTCAGCAATGCCACGTACTGCATTTCTTAACACATCATCAATAGCTTCAAAGGCCTTAATAATAGATGTCTCTTTTTGAATAACAACGAAAATACGATCATTGGGCACAACAATAAAAGAATCCACTTTGTCTTTTAATTTTACCAAAGCATCGGTGGCAATTTTCATTCTTTGCCCCCCCTCAAAAGTAAAGGGCTTAGTAACTACGGCAACAGTTAAAGCGCCCACTTCTCTTGCTATTTCAGCTACCACGCTAACGCCAACCGATCCGGTACCGCCACCCATACCGCAAGTTATAAAAACCAAATCCGCGCCACGCAATGCTTCAGCAATTTCAGCGCGATTTTCCTCCGCCGCCTGTCGTCCTAAATCAGGATTCATACCCGCCCCCAAGCCTCTCGTTACGGTCTTGCCAATATAAATCTTTTTGTGAGCGCTACAATAATCCAAATCTTGAACATCAGTATTAATGGCAATAAATTCAACCCCTTTCAAAAAATCTTCTTTCATGCGCGTAACCGCGTTTCCACCGCCACCACCCACCCCAACAACTTTTATTTTAGCGAGGGTTCTCCCATTTTTTTTTGCAACAATTTTTTCTTTTTTTTCTTTTTTCTTCATGGCATTAAATAATCCAACCACTTTTTAAAATATCCGTTATAAATATTTTGCCAGTTAGCAGATCTGTTAACGCTATTTTTTTCCGCTGCCAACATTAACAGTCCAATAACACAAGCCGATTCCGGATCCTCTGCCTTGATAGCCAATTCTCCATTGGGCAAATCCATCAAAGATAAATCGGGAATCCCTATTTGAGCCGGTAATTTTAATTCTTGTTTTACAAGATCAATAATTCCTGAAAGTTTTGCCCCTCCACCAGCCAATACTACGCCTGCCGGTAGTTTTCCCGCCTTATTTATTCTTTTGAGCTCATTATTAACAAATTCCATAATTTCCACAAGACGCATCTCAATAATCTCAGCAATAAATTTTTTAGAGACGGTATTGCGCGCCCGCGGATCAATCTTTTTCAAATCTATTATTTCTCTACTAGGAATATCTTTTGATAAAGCGGCGCCAAAGGAAAGTTTAACTGCTTCAGCCGCTTCTATGGAAACTTTTAATCCAATAGCTAAATCATTGGTTATGTGTCCTGAGCCAACCGGAAAAACTGCTAAGTCAATTAACTTTCCGTCTTCATAAACACTCATGGCAGTAGTGCCAAATCCAATATCAACCATCACCACCCCCAAGTCTTTTTGGTTCTTAGAAAGAATACTGTAACTTGTTGCGTATGGACCGAACGATAATTCTTTAATACTACCCCCAACCGTTTCAATACATTTCATTATATTTTTTACTGCGGGAGAAAAAGCATCAATAATTAAACTATTAACTTCTAAACGATTACCAACCATTCCCAACGGATCTTTTATTTCTCCCACACCATCTACTATATATTCTTGATTAATGGCATTAATAATCATTCTGTTGGGAGGCAAATTAATAGCTTGAGATGCTTGCACGACGCGCGCAATATCATCCTGATATATCTCATAGTCCGCGCGAGAGACAGCTACTATTCCCCTTGAAACTTGTGAACGGGCATGAGCGCTACCGATGTTTAAATAAATTTTTCTATGGACATCTTTGTGATGTTTTTTAATTTCATTAAAAGTTTGGTTGATGGCGCTAGAGACCTCAACGGCATCATCCACCATCCCCTTTCTCATACCGCGAGAAGGCATTTTGAAAAGAGAAAACAAAGATAGTTTATTATCTTTTTTGATTTCCCCTACTGCGGCCTTGATATTGGCCGAGCCAACATCTAAAGCTAAAAATTGATTTGCTGGCATAATTCTCTTTCTTTGGCCTCCATTATCATTCTATCACTTTTATTTTTATGGTCATATCCTAGCAAGTGCAGTAAGCCATGCACTAACATATATGATAAATTCTCCCCTTGTTTTTGAATATAGGACGGATTTAAATAGATCTCTCCCAAGTCTTGATAATTTTCTATATCTGGCCTGGAAAAATCTTTTGTGGCCTCAAAAGACAGAACATTTAAATGATGTCCTGGTCCGGCTTTCTCTCCTAATTCTTTCATCTTATCCTCTCCGGCTAAATAAATTTCTAAATATTTATTTTCAAGATTTAAAATTATACTTAGCTTGTCCAGATTTTTTTTAATATCTTTTTCTAGTCCTTCAAATTCCTTTTCTAAAACTACTACTATTTTTTTCATTGTACGTATTATACTAGAAAAATTTAAAAAAAAGAAAACCGCTCAATGAACGGTTTGTTGCGTTGACTTAGTTATGTCACGCAACGCCTGATTGTAGGAGAGATAACTTACAGAAACCACCAAGATAATTATAGCGATCCAGATTATAAAAGTGCCCTCTTGGGTTACTGCTTGATAGCGCATTTCAAAAGTATAAAAAACCAAGCAACAGAAACTAAAAATCAAAGCCAATACCATTGTGGCAATCATAGCCAACTTCCTCCTTATTGACCAAAGAACCAACTGATTATCAGTGTAATTGTTTTAATTTATTTTGACAAGATAAATTTATATTAGTATCGTGTGATAAGAACTTTTTGCTTTTACAAAAAGGAGATGATCTTTGACGTCCTACGTGGTTGTTTACGCAAGAGGATTACAAGCCGATGGTAGTCCTTGCCCTGAAGGAAAAATGCGTTGTGATTTGGGTCTTAAAATCGCCCAAGGCATTCCAGACAGCATTATAGTTCTTGGAGCTGGCATACCGGAATACGCGCAACGAAATGGGGCTTCGTCGCTTTCAGAATCTATGGCGGTATATCTCGTTAATAATGGCTGGTCATTAGAGAAAATATTAATCAATCCTAAGGGATATGAAACAGTGGGAGAAACTTCTGCGGTTATTGAAGCAATAGATGATTTCGATGAGGGTGGGCCGATTATTGCCGTAAGTTCCTGGTATCATGTATTTCGAATTTGGATTATCTGGCTAATATTCGGTGCATTAGTACAAACCAAAAGCGTTAAACACAGAATAGGAGTTTTAACTTTTCTGAAATCTATAGCTGCAGTTTTTTATTCTTCATGGATCGCTATGAATTGGAACGAAAAAATGGCCGCAAGGGTCAGAAAACATATTATTAAACGTTACTCTAAATAAATTGAAATAATAATGGGCCGTCCACGGCCCATATTTTTATTTCTTATACAAATTATGAATAAAATCGTATTCCGATTTAATCTGACTTCTGTAGCCCACTTCATACCCAAAAACTAATCCAAAAGATAATAAAAGTATGCCGGACAAAAACAAAAACATGAGAAATGCGATCTTCATTTTACTCCGCGCCTTACGTCTTGCTAAATCAGCGCTGATGAAAAACGCAATAAATACCGAAACAATGGACAAAACATAAAGCAAAGTCATCGCATCGCTCATAACCCCCCTCCTTTATATATAAAAAATTTAATGGTCTATATGGCAAC
>CAZATK010000021.1:0-6271 GCA_964488085.1 uncultured Candidatus Saccharibacteria bacterium | reverse complement strand
CTATACCACCTTTATAGGCGGCGTCAATTAAATTTAATGCCATTGAAGCATTGTCATAAAATGCCGATGCGGGATTTTTCTGGTTAAAACTTATACCTCCAACAAGAGCGGCTAGATGAATAACAATGTCCTTACCCCCCACTAATTTATCGCATACACTTCTTTTCCTTAAATCATAATCTTTGGATCTTGGAATAAATATATTCTCTTTTTTAACTCCTCTTTTAATTAGTTTTCTAAAAACATAGCTTCCTAAAAAACCATTTCCTCCAGTTAATAAAATTTTTTTATTTTTTAAGTTAATCATTTTTTCAACAAGCCACATAAAAAATTAACTTCTTTTGTTGTCAGTTCTGGATTATTGCCAAAATAAAATCCATATTTATGAATCAATTGAGTATTTTTACACTCTGTGTCGTTTTTACTCCTATACTGCATATAAAATGGTTGTTCCATAATATTACCGGCTATAATAGGCCTAATCTCTACTTCGTTTTTTTTAAATCTTTCTCGATACTTTTCAAAGTAATCCCTATTTTTACAAATAACCGGCATTGCAAAATTAGATATTAAATCCATGTGATTGATATCTAATAAAATAAAATCATCATTTTTTTTCTGTGCATTGTGGAATTTTTTAAAATTATTGAAACGCTTATTAATTATTTCATCCCAATAGAATAGTTGGTTATTGCCTAAAAAACCACTTATTTCTGTCGGTCTGGCATTATAAGCCAGATCATAAAAAGTATAGTGAGCAAAAAAATCATTAACATTATGGACTAATCTAGCACTAATTATTTCTTCTTTTGGCAAATCTCTATCCCAGCCGTGTGCCCGCACTTTTAAGAGCATATGATATAACTCTGAATTATCGGTAACAATCATACCTCCTTCAATAGTAGATAGATGGTGACCAACAAAAAAGGAGAAAGTTGCAGCCAAACCAAAATTACCCAATAAGTTACCTCCCATTCTAGAGCCCAATGATTCGCAATTGTCTTCTAAGAAGATAATGTTATTTTTTTTACATAAATTAGCTATTGTTTCTATATAATCACTAAATCCTAAAACATTGGTCAGGAAAAGACCGTTTAAATTTTTAATTTTTCTTTTAAGAATATCTGGTGAAACGTTAATAGTTTTTATTTCACAGTCTAAAAATAAAACCTTCAGCCCCAACTGAATTAACGGCATCACATTAGTTGGCCAAGTCAGCGATGACACCCCAATCGTATCGCCTTTTTTGAACCAATTTAAATTAAGAAGAGATTGTATTAAAACCAAATTAGCGCTACTGCCACTACTGACAAAAACTGCGTATTTTCTTTCCTGTTTTTTAGCAAACGCATTCTCAAATTTACGGCACTCGCTATTCATGCTTAAAATAGTGGACTTTTTTATAAAGTTAATGAGTTTCTTCTTGGCTTTTTTTTCTTTATAAAATGTAGACTTAATTAATTTAATCATTTTTTATAGATTTTAAGTCCGCTTCCACCATAATTTTTACTAATTCTTTAAACTTAACTTTTGGTTGCCAATTTAAAACTTTCTGTGCTTTAGAATAATCAGCGATTAAATCGTGAACATCTGTCGGCCTAAAATAAGATGAATCAATTTCTACATATTTTTTCCAATTACTAATGCCGACTGCCTTAAACGATGCATTTAAAAATTCTTCAATTGAGTGGCTTTCTCCTGTGCCAATAACATAATCATCCGGTTTGTCTTGTTGCATCATTGACCAAACGGCTTCCATATATTCAGGAGCATAACCCCAATCACGCTTAGCGTTTAAATTTCCTAGAGAAATTTTTTTAATTAAACCCGTTTTAATTTTAGCCACGCTAGACGTAATTTTTTTAGTAACAAATTCTTCGCCACGACGAGGGGATTCGTGATTAAAAAGAATGCCATTTACCGCAAAAATATTAAATCCATCTCTATAATTACAAGTTGAATGATAACCTAAAAGCTTTGCGCATCCATACGGGCTTCTTGGAAAAAACAACGACTTCTCGTTTTGAGGGGGCAGGGTATTGCCAAACATCTCGCTGGAACTTGCTTGATAAAATTTTATTCTTCCATTGCCGCCATCCTCAAAATCTTTAATAGCTTCTAATATTCTTGTTGGTCCCAAACCAGTAACGTTAAGAGTGTATTCAGGAATATCAAAACTCACTCTTACTTGTGATTGCGCCGCCAAATTATAAATTTCATTGGGTTTAATTTTATAAATTAGTTTCCTTATCGTATTGGCATCTATTAGATCGCCATAATGTAAAAATAATTTTGGTATTATATGCTTTATAAGTCCGGTATTTACAACCGAAGATCTGCGAATAATTCCATGTACTTCATAATTTTTTGACAATAAAAGTTCCGCTAAATAAGAACCGTCTTGTCCTGTAATACCGGTAATGAGAGCAATCCTTTTTTTACTCATAAATTTAAAAAATTTGTTTTAAAATAAAATTTGCAACCCTTCTTCCGCAATAGTCATCAGGATAATATAATTGTTCTTTAATTGCCAATGTTCTTTTTCCTTCGTCCATTTTGGGATTATTAAGATAATTATTAATTAAAAATAATAATTCTTCCGATGTTCTTGCTATCTTTACAGCTCCCGTTCGCAAATATTTTTGCATGTGGTCTTCGTTGTGATAATGTTTAACGCTTTCAATATAAGGTTTCTTTTCCCATCCATCAAATTCAATCATTATTTGCGGTTTATCAAATGGCAGGGAATCTATGCCAATGCTAGAGTTAACATAAATAAGTATTTCAGAATAAAATAAAGAATTAACTAAGTGTTTTTGATCTTTATTAATCATCTCCATTATTTTAGGATGGTTGCTATTCTCTGGTTTTGTTCCCGGCCATTCTATGATGAAATTTTCATCAGGTATAAACTTTTCTAAAAAACCGGGATGCCCTAAAGGATGTTTTCTGATTAAAAATTGAATATTTTTTGGCAATATTTCTTTATCTAATCCATCTTTTAATATTTGGCACAGTTGCCAATCTGTATCTGATAATATTGATCCGGCTGGAGCAAATAATATTAATTTCTTATTAATATCAGCTCCAATTTCTTTAAAAAAATCTTCACGCGTATCATGTATGTTGCGAAAATATATATCAAATTGAGGAATGCCACTAACAAAAATATTCTTAGGATCTACATCGTGAAATTTTACGGCCTCTTCCTCTACAATTTTATTGTTAACAATTAAGCTGTTTGGTATGACCCGCATAAGTCCCTTTGTAGTGGTATTATCCCAAGAACGAACTAGCCCTATAGAAAGCACGTTATTGGCCTCGGCTTCCTTTAAAAAACAAATATCCGCATTATTAAAGACATCTGTTACTAGAATGCATTTAGGATTATATTTATCAAAGTATTTTAATAATATCGGCGATCTATCAAATTTTCTATCAAAATATCTTACTATTTTTCTTACAAATTTAAATCTTGATAAAAATCTTGATAAAAAATAAGAGAAAACTAACTCTAAAGCGCTAGTAAAAGTTTCCCCCCTATTATACTTCTCTCTGGCTCGCAATCTTACCGCATATGCTGATATTAAAAAAAAGTTTAACCATTTAAATTTAGAAAAATTTCTGCTCAAAATAAGTTGTTCGTCTATTCCTATTAATTTAACGTTCTCGTATTCATAATTATTATGTAAAAGATCTAGCTTATTTTTAGGAACAAATATTATTAAATTAATTTCTTTATTTTGTTTTAGCGTGCTAAATACATCAGTAGTAAAAAAATTTCTTGATGACAGAAAGTGAAAACTAGTTACAAACAGATTCATCCCGTTAGAGATAGGAAACGCTTTAATCTACTTTTTATATAGCGTTTACCCATACCCGATTTTAGATATTTTTCCCTCGACCTTGCATCTTCTTCAATTAAACATGCTTCATAATAAATCAATTTATATGGTCCTCGATATTTTGTGTATGTGGATTTCTTAGTATTATGTTGATTAAAGCGTTTCCGTAGATCATTTGTAGATCCTGTATACCACTGCTTATTCTTATTTTCTATAACATATGTGTAAAACATAGATGGGTTATCTCTAACGGGATTCATAAATTTTAATTATTTTATTTATATAATCGTCCCAATTTCTTTCTTTGGCTAATTCATAACCATTATTGCCTAAATTTTCTGCTAAAGATTTGTCTTTTAATATTTTAATAATTGCTTCTGCCGTGGCATTTATATCGTTTTCTGGCACCAGAATCCCAGTTTTATTATTAATCACTGCTTCCGGTACTCCTCCCGAAAAAGTGCCGACAACTGGTTTTTTATGAAGACCGGCTTCCAAATAAACTAATCCATAACCTTCAAATTCATGATTTATATAACGAGGAGTCATAGCAAAGACATCACAATTTTCCAAAAGAGAAGATAATAAATTATTATTAACGTCTTGTAATATATGTAAGTTATTTTTAACACCTAGGGAGACAGCTAATTTATTAAAGGACTGGATATTACCATAAGATGCAACGATCACTAATTGAACATTGGGTATTATTTTAATTATTTCCGATAAAGCCTTTATAAGTATATCCATGCCCTTTCTAGCCTTAAGCGGACCAATGCTCAAAATAATCAATCCTTTTGGGATTGTAGTATCAAGGCTAGAAGATTCGTTTTGCTCTCTGTGTGAGATAACGGGTAAATAAATTACTTCAATTTTTCTAGCATAACCAGAAACCTCTTTAATTTTTTGAGCGGTAAAATTACTGATAGAAATAATTGCATTCGCTGATTTGTAAACTGGTAAAAACAATATCCGATCAATAAATTTAGTGAATGGCAAAACTGAATATGTTCCAACAGCAGAAAAAATAAAAGGACATTTAATCTGCTTGGCTAATCGCCATCCTAAAAAAGCATAAGGAAAATCCAATAAAGAGTGAACAATAACTGGATTTTTATAATTTATTTTTATTTTCTTATATAAAAGAGGCAACTGCATTATTCCTTTAATAGAATTAAAACTAAGAGGAAGGGTTGGTAGAATATATTTTATATTATCTGAATACGCAGTGTTTATTTTCTTAGACTTTTTAGGAAGAAGAAGTGTAAATTTTTGATTATTATTAAATAAAGTCAAACAGTGGTTGTGCGTTAGTGTGCCCCAACCAGAATTATCTTCATTGGTACTGCTAATAAGTATTATGTGCATAAAAACGATAATATTTTTTTAGCCCTATTATCCCAAGTATAATTTTGCACATCTTTATAAGCTTGTTCTGATATCTGATTGCCTAAATTTTTATTATTTAAAACTTTTTCAATTCCATTAGCCAAATCCGTAAAATCTCCCGGTTTAACTAAAATTGAATTATTCTCATTAAGAATTTCTCTTAAGGATGGTAAGTCGCTGGCAATGATGGGAGTTTTAGATGCCATATATTCAAAGAGCTTGAGAGGGGAGGTGTAATAAGCAGAAAATTTAGTCCATGTCCATGGAATAGTAACTGCATCGCAAGCCCTCATCCAGTAGGGAACTTCTGATACTGGAACTTGGTCAATAATCTTTATATTTCGAACATTTAATTTTTTAGCTAAATCTAAATAATCATTTACGGCGCTTTGTGGTCCACCAACTAACATTAATAAGATATTTTTATTTTTTAATTTAGATACCGCTTCTATTAACTGGGGGATTCCTTTTTCTTGATTACCAAAAACTTTAAATCTGCCCACATATCCCACTATAAACACAGATTCCGGCAGTTCTAGTTTTTTTCTGCAACTGATTCTATCCGGCAGGTTTTTGAACATTGTTAAATCTACAGCATCAGAGGCAACGATTATTTTATTTGAAGAAAATCCAAGTTTAATAAAATTATCTTTTATAAAGTTTGTTAACACCACAACTAATTTAAGGGAATGTTTTTGAGAAATTATTTTTAATAAAAATTGTCCCGCTTTATTTCTAATTACATGTTCTTCGTAAATAATCGGCAATCCAAAAATTGATATCCAAAATACTGTTAGAAGATCTCTTGTATAATAAATATCTATTTTTTCTTTTCTTAATTTAAATACAGTAAAAATTCCCCAAAATAATGTTTGTAAAATAAACAATATTTTATTGTCTAATAATGGAATTAAATCTAGATTTGCAGTGGTCCTAACTTTAAAATTTTTTTTAACCTTGTAAAAATCAAATACATTTTTATTTTGTAAATCTTTATTCTGAAAACGAAATGGGTGGCATAATAAAACATCAGCGCC
>CAZATK010000020.1:0-6309 GCA_964488085.1 uncultured Candidatus Saccharibacteria bacterium | reverse complement strand
TTGAGTTACGATTCTCTCCGCATCATTCAATGCCGATTTCGGATTATTACCGCTCATCACTGATTCTATCATTTCTGAAAAAATATCATCAATTGCTAAATCATCAATTTTCAGCCAAGAACGCGCTGTTAATGCTGTATTATTTCCGTATTGGGAAATCAAAGTACGCAAAGCCGGCAATTCACCCACATATTCCAAATATTTTAATGAAATTTCTGGTTTGGTGGTGGCAAAAATAATGAAATCCCAGGCATCTTTTGCGTGAACGCTGTTTGCCGAGACGGCCAAACCATAATAAAAAGGATAATCAACTTTATTAATAATATTTTGCGGCGCGGGAACCAAGGCAAAATTTAGAGATGGATTTTGTTCCTGCAAGAATCGGGCATGATATCGGTAGCCAAACATCATTGCTAATTTTCCTTGAATAAAAGACTCAATAGAGTTTGGCTGTTTTTTATTCCAAACATAATATTCACTTTCTGGATTGCTGAATTTTGTATAAAAGAGAAATGGATCAATTCCATCAACTGCAAAAGTAGCCCGTGAGAAATCTTTATTAACCATCTCTAAACCATTCTGCAACATAATTAAATTCAAGATATCAGTTGCCCTGTCAATATTAGAATTAGAACCGCCAATGGCAATACTGCCAAAGCCGAGTTTCCTAACCATCTCTTGAAACTCCAGCCAATTAGAAGGAGGAACGGCTATGCCTTTTTTGTCCAAAATATCCTTATTATAGAAAAGGGAGAGGGTATCAATATATAAGGGGAGAGCGTAGACAGATCCGTCCGGAGCAAAGTCCTGTTCAACTACAGAGGGGAATAACGCTCTTAATTGTTCTATATTAATAATGTTATTGTCAGCCGCTGTAACTTTATTTAAATGTTTAGGGAGCCAATTGTGTTGAAACATGAAAAAATCCGGCCGTTCTTTGCCCGCCAAACCATTCAAGAGAACATTCTCATAGTTTTCAACAGGAACTTGTGTATATTGAATTTTTATTTCAGGATGATCTTTTTGGTATTCACTAATGATATCTTGCCAAATACGGCGATCATCAAACCCCCAAAAATTCAGATTAACTTCTCTTTTGGCTATTTTTTTTAAGCCGGGAATCACGCCAAGAATTAGCAATAAAATTACAACTAATAGGGCGAGACCTATCCCGACAACCCACCACTGATTTTTATTTAAAGACATATAGTGCCTATGATTACATCACCGGCATTTAAGTTCATTATTTTAACTCCTTGAGTCGCTCGGCTGGCAGTTCTTATTTTTGCCAATTCAGTTCTTATTATTTGTCCCTTTGCCGAAAGAACAAACAGGTCCTCTTGTTGGTCTATATAATGAGCGGAAACTAATTCGCCGGTCTTACTTGTTATTTTAGCAGTTTTTATGCCTTGTCCGCCACGGTTCTGTACTTTGTATTGAGAAATAACCGTATGTTTGCCATAACCCTTATTCATTACTACCAGCAATTTGCCTTCTTTGACTTGCTGTTTGCTGATTACATTTAAGGATGTCACGCGATCACCAGTTTTTAATCTCATTGCAATTACTCCGCTCGCTTGTCTGCCCATGGCGCGAATTTGCGATTCTTTGAAGCGAATTGCTTGTCCTTTCCAAGTGGTCAAAATAATATCATCATTTCCAGATGAAAGTTTTACCCAGGGCAACTGGTCATCTTTTTTAAGAGTAATGGCAATAATTCCTGTCTTGCGTACATTGCCAAAATCATCTAGAGAAGTTTTTTTAATCAAACCGTTTTTGGTAATCATTACCAAATAGCCCTTAGAATTATCAGCGTAAGTAATAATAGCGCTAATCTTTTCGTTCATCGGAATGTCTAGGAAATTATGTACAGATTTGCCTTTTGCGGTTCTTGAACCCACAGGAATTTCCCAAACCTTTGTCTGGAAAACTCGTCCTCTTTCTGTAAAGAATAAAATATTATCGTGAGTATTAGCAGTTAAAAACTGTTCTAAGAAATCTTCTTCAGCCACTTCAGAACCTATCAAGCCCTTACCGCCTCGTCCTTGATTGCGAAAGATGTTAGGGGAGAGTCGCTTTATGTAGCCACCATGAGAAAGACAAATAATAACTTCTTCTTGCTGGATGAGGTCGGCTTCGCTGAATTCTTTTAATCCGCCAGCAACCACCTTGGTTTTCCTTTCATCGCCATATTTCTTTTTTAATTCTTCTAACTCATCTTTAATGATTTTTAAGATTTTTGATGGACTACGCAATAATAATTCTAATTCAGCAATTACTTTTTGCTTTTCCGCTAACTCGTCCTCTATTTTTTGTTTTTCTAAAGCCGCAAGGGTCTGCAAACGTATTTCTAAAATAGCATTGGCCTGAATATCGCTGAATTTAAACTTTTTAATTAAATTATTAAAAGCATCTTGCCTGTCTTCGGATTTTTTAATCGTTTCTATGATTTTATCAATAATGGATAATGCTTTGGCCAAGCCCAATAAAATATGTTCTCGTTCCTTCGCTTTTTTAAGATCAAATTCGGCGCGTCGGCGCACCATTATTTTTCTATGGTCAACATGGGCCTGTATAATATCTAAAACGTTCATTAATTGCGGCTGAAGCCCATTCTTTAGCGCAATTAAATTGAAGTTAAAATTTTTCTGCAGGTCTGTATATTGATAAAGTTCATTCAAAACCTTTTGCGGCGAAACATCTTTTTTAAGCTCAACAATAATACTCATGCCATCTTTGTCGGATTCATCGCGAATATCGCGAATTTCTTCAATTTTTTTAGTGTTAACTAGCTCAGCAATCTTAATAATTAATTCCGCCTTATTCACCTGATAGGGGATAGCGGTAATTTCAATAAAATCATCCTGGACTTCGGCGATGCCTCGCGTTGTAATAGCGCCTCTTCCCGTTAGATACGCATTGATAATCGCTTTTTTATCATAAATAATTCCTCCAGTTGGAAAATCGGGTCCTTGAATAAATTTCATCAGGTCTTCTCCGGTCGCTTTAGGGTTATCAATTAAATGAACAGTTGCGTCAACGATCTCATTTAAATTATGAGGAGGAATGCTAGTTGCCATGCCAACAGCGATGCCTACTGCGCCATTTAGTAATAAATTAGGAAGTTTTCCCGGAAAATATTTGGGTTCTTGGCGGCTGGCATCATATGTTGGTTGCCACTCAACTGTTTCTTTTTCAATATCAAGCAACAACTCCTCAGATATTTTCGCTAATTTGCATTCTGTGTAACGTTGAGCGGCCGCTGAATCGCCATCAATTGACCCCCAGTTGCCTTGGCCGATAATAAGCGGGTAGCGCAAAGAAAAATCCTGCGCCATGCGCACTAAAGTATCATAAATAGACATATCACCATGAGGATGATATTTACCCATTGTTTCACCAACTACATAAGCGGATTTCCTTAGTTTGGATGCGGCAGTAATGCCACTTTCCCACATTGCCCATAAAATTCTTCTTTGTACGGGCTTTAAACCATCTCTAACATCCGGCAATGCTCGGGAAACTATAACTGACATTGCATAGTCCAAATAGGACTCTTGCAATTCTTGAGTTATTTCTCGGGGCTCTATTTTTTGTTGAATTTCTTTATGCTCTTCTTTCTTCTTTGCCATATTTATTTAGTAATAGTAAACGTATTGCCGTCGTTTATTTTTTCATGAAAAAAAACATAACTGTTGGCAAGTCCGTATTCTACTTTATCGCCGACCACTTCAAGTCCTGTTTTAAAAACATCCCAATTACTGACTTTTGTTTGAGCATTATAATCATTTACGGCTACCACCGTGGCATTTAAATATATAGCCCATAAGAGCAAAATTATTACTACCGATATAGCCGTTAACCCAAAAAGCCATTTTTTTTTGGAATTTTCATCTAATTGTTGTAACTCTGATATGAAACTTTTTAAACTTTTAGGCATATAAGTTTTGACAGGGGATTTGTTGGGATTTCCTTTTTCTTTATCACTAGTTTTTCTAAAATTTCCGCTTTTTCTTTGAACTCCTTTTCTAATTCTTTGCAGGAGCCAGTGCTAGAAATAACAATTTTGGGATGCAATTGCCGAATGGCCTTTGCTCCATCGGCTGTATCTGGGATAAATAAAATATCAGTATTCTCTCCGCCGGAAAAACCCAATTTCATTTCTTCTGTTTTAATTAGATAAACAAAATCGGGCATACCGCTAATTTCAATGTCTTTGATTTCATACTCTCCCGGTCCGTAAATGATATTTTCTGCATTAATAGTGGACTTATTATTGGTGGTTTTAATAAAAATATCGGGCTTCATTCTGCCCGAGACTTCTCCGTTAAAATCTTCAGTTAAAATGGTCACCCCCCCTGTTTGAATCTTGAAACTTCCCGGTCCGGCAAGGCTGATTATCATGTGTATATTCTACCTCTATTTTGATAAAAAAACAACCCCGGGTGGGGAAGTTAACAAAGAACTGGGGAAGCGATTTCTTCTTCTGGTATTAGTATACTATTGTAGTTCCAACGGCCGGCATATCTGCTGGCAAGCCTGTGTGAAATGCATATCTTCTTTTTATGAGGCGGGGCATGAGGACCAAGGTATTTGATTCGAAACCTACCGTCTCTTAGTTGCTTCACTTTGGCACGTCGTCTTTTGCTTCGTAGGGCAGGCATTCACGTTTCCCCTGATGTAAAGAACCAAATGACTAATTAACAGCATAGTATAAACTATATTTATTGTCAATGTTGACAAATGATTATCTTTAGATAATCATTAAAAAATGAAAACAAACATTATTGGCTTGAGAGATTTGAGAGAACATACAGATAAGTATATTGATATGATTAATAAGGGTGAATCGTTTATTGTGATTCGACGATCAAAGCCAATTTTTAAAATTTCTTTACCAGAAGAAGAGGATAGGTGGGAAGCCGTGATTGATTTTAGCAAGATTAAAAAGGGTGGAGTAAATATTGATGAGGTTCTAGCGCGTCTTTAATTTTTATGGACAAACTAGATAAGGAACTAAAGAAGCTTTCAGAGAAAGAGCGAGCTTTAGTTAAAGAAGTTTTAAATAAGATAAAAACTGGCAATTTTTATGGTCTAGATATCAAAAAATTAAAAGGACAAAAAAATGTTTATAGAGCGCGTAAGGGAAAAATCAGGATTATTTATAATTTAGAGAAAGAAAGGATTTCTATTTTAAGCATTGAAAGGAGAACTGATACTACTTATAAATAAAAAAAGAGGCCGTTCTGTGAACGGCCTCTTGGCTTGCCCTCCGAAGCTTTAGCGAAGGAGGGGGTCGAAGCGTAGGGCATGAACTCTACGCCGCGGAGATCGTCGGGGGTTTGCGGTGGAGGCGCTTGCCGTTGTAGATCCATCGGCGGGCGCGACGCACGGCCGCTTTGTGCGAGTCGCAGGTCTTGCCCTGCAGGGGACCGTCGCCGAAGAGCGTCACGCGGAATTTGCCATTCTTGAGGGGGGCGACTCTCGCGGTGCGTCCGTCCTTCCTCAGGACAAGGCAGTTGCCTTCGAAAGTGGTGTTCTCCTCGTCGTGGCGCAGACTCATGAATTGGCGCAAACTCATGACATTTCCTCCCAAAAGGGATACGGAACAGGGACTCAAACTTCTGCCCACATTGTAGCTTATTTAGAGCTTTTTGTCAATCCCGTTAGAAGTAGCCTCGCCAGGGTCCTTCGGACTCGTCCGCCTGAGGCGGACGAGCGAGACTTCTAACGGGATCAACCCCTCTCCCTATTTACGAACAAAAAGGGACTTATAAACACGCGTGCGCATAATAGCCATCGCAAATTGTATACTTAAAATAACTATTACTCCTATAATATAAAAAACATCTCCAATGCTTAAAATAGATATGATGTGACCAATATATGGCACATAAAACGGTACATAAATATTATCTGCCAACAGAGGAAGACGGGTATCTGAAGATAATTTAGTATGTCTTGAACTATTTATAATTTGCTCCTCAAAATACGCTTCATTTTCTTCTCCACCACTTTTTATATTAACAGGCATCTTTCCTTGATTAAGGCCCATAACCGTCATATTAAAAACTAACCCAACAAAAGCCAATAAAAGCGAAGCGAGAAGCACTCTTTTTATTTTTTGAGATTCTTTAAGCGCTGATATAAGTACGAGTATTGTAAATAACGAAAAGAAAAATGAAGTCCAAGCCAGAGAATACCAATAGCTTGTCATCTATTAACTCCCTAAATATCAAGATGCTTTTATTATTAAAACATTGGTGAGTGGGTCAGGACAAGCCCATAATTTGCTTTTTTTATGAAAAC
>CAZATK010000019.1:0-6983 GCA_964488085.1 uncultured Candidatus Saccharibacteria bacterium | reverse complement strand
TTCATCGTGAGGGATTCATTACAATTATTGGATACGTTCTAATAATATTTTTAATTCGGCGGGATTGGGAGAATAAAGTTCTGCCTGTTCCAAAGAAACAACTCTTTTTTGAATCCAGGAAGCTAATGAGCGATTTAAGGTTATCATGCCATCTTGCGAGCTGGTTTCAATTACTAAATCAATTTGATAAGTTTTTCTTTCACGAATCAAATTACGAATAGCAGAGTTAACAAGCATGATTTCCACCGCCGGCACCCTGCCACCATCAACGCGCGGTATTAACCGTTGAGAAATAATCGCCACTAATGTAGCCGCTAATTGTGAGGTTGCTTGCCCCTGCTGTTCGGCCGGAAAGCTATCAAGAATACGGTCTATTGTTTGGGCTGCCGAATTGGTGTGAAGCGTTGCAAAAACTAAATGTCCCGTTTCTGCCGCTGTCATTGCCGTTGAAATAGATATAGTATCACGCATTTCTCCGACCATAATAACATCGGGATCTTGACGCAAAACTGATCTCAACGCCCTGTGAAAGCCCAAAGTATCAGAACCAACCTCTCTTTGGGAAACTATAGATCGATCCTGAACAAATAAATATTCAATAGGATCTTCAATAGTAATAATATGATCAGTGCGAGTATGATTAATTTCATCTATCAAAGCGGCCAAAGTTGTTGATTTGCCATGGCCCGCCGGACCCACCAATAAAACAAAACCCTGGGAGATTTTAGTGAAATCATGTAGCAAGGGTGGTAAATTTAATTCTTCAAGAGTGTGTATTTTCGGAGGAATCAAACGCAAAGCCGCTCCCAAAAATCCTTTTTGCAAAAAAGCATTAACTCTGAATCTGGCTTTGTCTTCCAGAGAGTAGGAAAAATCAAGTTCCTTTTTTTGTAAAAAAATATCTTTCTGTTCTGCAGAAAGCATGGCCATAACCAATCCTTGCGCAGTTTCCGGAGTAACAATTTCTTCTTTTTGTAAAGGTAGTAATTTTCCATCAACTCTCAAAGTTGGTCTTTGCCCCACTGCGATATGCAAGTCGGATGCATTTTGTCTGGCAGTGACTAATAAAAGTTCGTCAAGTTTATTTTTATAATCCATAATATAATTATATATAATTATGACTCGCTCGTCTCTCTTAATACTTCTTCTACGCTCACCAGTCCATCCACGGCCTTAATCAAACCATCTTGCCTCATTGTAACCATGCCTTGCTTCTTGGCTTCTTCTGCAATATTTCCCTCCATTAATGATTGATTCATTTCTAATACTTCAAAAATAGCCACTCTTCCCTTAATGCCTTTATTGTTACATTCTTTGCATCCAGTGGAATGATAAATTTTATATCCATCAACCGGCGGAGCTTTCAGTTTGCCAATTTCTTTTTTAATTAAATCGTTAATGTCGGGGGGGGGATTTTCAGTTTTTTTACAACTCTGGCATAATTTTCCCAACAATCTTTGTGCCAACATTATATTTAATGATGATGGCAAGAGAAAGGCGTCAACTTTCATATCAATTAATCTCGGGATGACTCCAATGGCATTATTAGTGTGTAAGGTAGATAAAACAATATGACCAGTCAAAGCAGAATGAATTGCCAAAGATGCTGTCTCCGAATCGCGGATCTCACCAACCATAATCACATCAGGGTCCTGCCTTAATATCTGCCTTAATCCAGAGGCAAAATCATAACCAATTTCTGGACGCACCTGTGATTGATTGACGCCATCAATAGTGTATTCAACCGGATCCTCTAAACTAACAATATTATATTCATCATCATTAAAACCCTGTAATAGAGCGTAAAGAGTTGTTGTCTTGCCTGAACCGGTCGGGCCAGTAATTAAAATCATACCAAAGGGTTTTGCTAATGCCTTTTGAACTAATTCCGCGTTGTGGCCGACCAAGCCCAATTCATCTAACTTTTTTAAGCCAATTTGAGGATCAAGAACACGTAAAGCAATTTTTTCTCCAGACGGAGTGGGGAAAGTTGAAACACGGTAATCAATATCACGACCAAATAAAACAGTTCGAAAGCGTCCATCTTGCGGAATACGATTCTCGTCAATTTTTAAATTAGAAAGAATTTTGATACGGGAAATTATTGGCTGATGAAGTTCAAGTGGTAAAGTAGATACTTCTTGCAAGACCCCGTCAATACGAAAACGAATTCTTAATCTATCTCTTTGGGGCTCCACGTGAACATCAGAAGCACCAGCACTCACTGCTTCCTTAAGAGTAGTAGAAACAATCTTAATAATAGGAGCGTCATCTGTCACGGCAGTGGCATCTTCAAAACGAACTTTTTTTATACCCGATATCCCCTGCCCCGGCTTAATATTTAAAGATTTGACGGCTGCCTGAATTTGAGAGCCGAAGGGGGAATATTTTTTCAAAACTAATTCTAAGTCAGATGGCGTAATTAAATAAACACCTAAACTAATTTTATTTTGTTTGGCAATAAATCTCAGCGCCTCTTGGGCTTTGACATCATCAGGATTAACCATCCCCACCACCAACATGTCTTTTGTCCGAGAAATCGGAACAACTTTGTAATTAGAAACTGTTTCTTCAGAAATTAATTTTAGTAAATCTGCCGACAAATCTGCAAAATTTACTTTCATATAAGGAATATTCAGTATCTTACTTTTGATTTTTACTACCTCAATATCATCTACTAATCTTTTTTCATATATAATATCCTCCACTTTTTGATGAGTTGCTTCCGATTCTCTCGCGAGCTTATCGGCCTGATCAGAATTTAATAATTTAGCTTCTGTCAAAAAGTTTAATAAAGCCCTGTTTTCAATCATAAGTTTTAAAAATTCAGAAAAGGATTGTCGCGACCCAAATTACCAACATTTGGTAAATTGCCATATTGTCGCAACGTCTTCAAAGTAGGATTTGAAATAATTTGAGAAGGATCGAACTCAACTTGCGATAATTCGGCCGTTGACCTAAAAGTAGTGGGTGCTATTATTTCAATGACCGGAGAATCAGCAAAGAATAGGAGATAAGCGCCGCCAAAAATTACTACCAGAAAAAATACGAAGGTCAATAAAGCGAACCAATTAGTTTTTTTTCGTTGTTGTTTTAAAATAATTGCCATATAAAATTATTTAACCTGATAATAAGCGTCAACGACTAAATTATATAAGAAAACATCTTGGGCGGAAGTACCAGCTCGATCTACTTTAAGATTTACAACATCCATTAATCTGATATTCGTTTCTAATCCTCTTAAAAAGTTTTTAAAATCTTGATAACGGCCGATTAATCTCAAATTTAATCGTAAAGTTCCCAAATCTCTGACTAAACCATCTTTTACGACGGGCTTGATAGCCAACGGTTGAACGCCAAAGACTTCAATGCCAACACCATTAGATTGAGCAATGGCGTATAACTGGCCAAAAACAGAAGAAACGCTTTCTGTCGAAGGTAAAGAAAGTGAAATAACATCCTGTAATTTTCCTGTTCCCTGATATCTTTGAACAAGATCGTTAATTTTTTGCATAGCTCTTTCTTGTTCGTTGAATAATTGTTTTTGACTGGTAAGAGTACCGCGTAGAACAAGCACATCTTCATAAACAGGCCTAATTAAAAGGGCATAAACCGCCAAAGCCGATATAAAAAATAACGATGCCACTAATAAACTTATTGCTCTTTTAGCGGAAGATTTCATTTTTTAAAATAAGAAATAACTTGAACCTAACACGACCTTCTATAGCGCTAGATTCATTTACTACTAAATTTTCAACTCCGGGAGCGACATTAAATGCTTCTAGTTGCTGTGCAAAAATTTCATAATTACTGGCTGTGCCTTCCAAATTTAATCGCCTCTCCCCCACTCTTACATCAGCATTGTTATAGGCAACAGATTTATTAGTATTGTTTTGTAAAAAATTAAAAATTTTTGACACATTCACATGATTTTTTAATAAATCTTGCAAATTAATTATCTGAGAATAAAATCTGATTAAATTGTCTTGTTGCGCTTTGGGGATTGTTTGGCTTAATTCATCAATAGATTGATTAAGAGAACTAATCCTGTTATTTAAAAACGGCTTATAACCAAATTCTAAACCGAAATATAAAACTACCGCCGTAACTAAAACTAACAAAGAAAATAAAAAAAATTTCCAAGGCCAACCTACTGGCAATTTTTCAGGCCCTAACCTTTCGCTCATATTGACTGGAGTGATAGGAAGCATTTTAAGGTTTTAAATTTTTTAAAGAAGCGCCGATAGCAACCGGCAACAAAACGCCCAAAGAATTAACAAAGGCGTTTGTTTTAAGGTCATAGGATAACCCCAAAAAGGGATTAGCCTTGCTTACGGGCAATTTTAACTCATCTCCAAAGTAATCTTCGACACCTAAAAGCTGGGCGCCACCGCCTGTTAAAACTACGCTTTTTACTTCTTGGTGATAAGTATTTTTATAATTTTCTCTCAACTTTCTCACCTCATTAATTGTAACATCCAGAATAGGCTTCATCAGTGTGGATAACTCTTGCTCCGGACCAATGCCAACATCTAAAAGTCCACGTTGTTTCTTTAAATCCTCTGCTCTTTGGCTATTAATGCCCAAACCAGAAGCTATGGCATGAGTCAGGGAGGCGCTGGCAAAGTCAGTTTGGCTAATAAGCTGAAGCACTCCATTGCGCGCAATTGATAAATTAGT
The DNA here is from genome assembly GCA_964488085.1 of uncultured Candidatus Saccharibacteria bacterium. Classification (GTDB taxonomy): domain Bacteria; phylum Patescibacteriota; class Minisyncoccia; order UBA6257; family UBA11618; genus CAZATK01. The sequence continues at coordinate 2,303 of CAZATK010000019.1, read as the reverse complement.
AGAGCGAGCCCCTATATCAACAATCAAAACGGCATCATCAATGCCGATAGTCAACGCTCTTGCCAAACTAACTCCTTCTATTTCTAAGGCCGTTAAGTTAAGGCCTGCGCTAGAAAAAATTCTTTTGTATTTTTCTATTTGTTCGTTGGTAATGGCAATAAGAAATATTTGCTGTCTTTTTTGGCCGTCTCCATTTTCTTTTTCTCCCACCTTTATCCAATCCAAAGTTATTGCGGAAATTGGCAATGGAATATATTGCCGCGCCTTAAATCCCAGAGCTATTTCTAATTCTTCATCAGACATCAACGGCATTTCTATAATAGTAGTAAAAGCGGAAAAAAACGGCAGAGAAGCAACAACATTATTGCTCCTAAAACTGGCTCTCTTTACCATCAACTGAATATGTTTAATAATTTCCTTTTCAAATAATTTAAGAGTGCTGGTTTGTAACGCAGTGTTTGGTCTTTCTAAATAACCCAAATCTTCCAATAAACTATAATTAACAAATTTGGGTTTGTTTCTGCCGGAAGAAATTTCAACAATTTTTATAGAAGTTGTCCCTATATCAACCCCTAGATAAGAGGGCCCAAGAATCATTTTCTTAAAAAAATTAAACATGATATTCTGCTATAATTATAACACTACTATGCTGAAGACAGTAAAAAATATCGTTTTAGATATTGTTTTCCCGCCAATTTGTCTTACCTGCAGTAAAAACCTAACTAAAAACGATAAATATAAAATTATTTGCCAACAATGCCTCAATTCAATTAATTTATACGACTCTCTGTTCTGTCCTGTTTGTCTTCGTCGTGCTCCAGCAAAAAACGAATGCCATCCGAGAGCCCATTACTCTTTAGCTCCCGCCTGCCATTACAATAATGAAATAATTAAAAAATTAATCTGGCAATTTAAATATGAATATTGGCTCGGCGTCGCCGAACCGCTTTCGGAGTTATTATCTAATTATTTAAAAAATATAAATATGAACTTTAAAGATTTTTCAATTATTTACATGCCTCTCCACAAAAAAAGAGAGTTTAAGAGGGGATTCAACCAATGCGCTATTTTAGCAAATTATATTGGCAAAGAATTAAAACTGGAAATAATTAAAAATAATTTAATAAGAATAAAGAACACCGAAACTCAAGCTGATTTAAAAGATTATAAATCTCGCGAAGATAATATTAAAAATTCTTTTTCTATAAATAATTCAGAATCATTAAAAGGGAAAAATATTTTATTAATAGACGATGTTTATACTTCGGGAGCAACTTTAAATGAAGCGACTAGAGTTTTGAAAACCGGCGGCGTTAAAAAAATTCTAGCTTTGGTGGTAGCCAAAGCTAGATAGAATTACTACTTACGAACAAACGCGAATCGGCACGTTTTGTCCCATTTTCTTCTAACGTGAATTAAATCGAGTATCCGTTGTTCTCTTGATTCGCTACTATCAAGAATTTGCGCAAACGATGCCCCATTTCGTCCCGTCCAGATAGAACCCAACGCAATAATCGGAAACTCGCATTGTAATCTAGGATGCCTTATCCCAAAAGTGAGAAGCTCATGGATTGTTATCGGGCGAAAAATCTTCATCCCTTCCCAGGAAGACAGTCTGGCGCTTTCTATTTCACGATCAAAACTTACCAATTCAATAATGATTTTTGCCTTACCCCTTCGTTGTTCTTTTGGAAGATCTTGAGCAATATTAGGGCTATGCCAATCATACTCGCCAAGCATAACAAGCTCTTTAATTGACATATCAAAGTCAACTTCAAGAGGAAATTCTGGGACTTCTATTCTTCCCCATTCAAAAGGAAATGTTGATTTAAGATCGCCCTCAAGAATTGATTGAAGCGCTATATCAATAGCGCGCGGATCATAAGGACAACCGCCTTTTTCTTGCTTAAGCAGATGCTTGATGTCATTAAGTTTTCCGATAATCGAATAATAAAGACTGGTAGGAACCTCATATGCCATAACGACTCCTTTCTTATGGACAAACAGTGTCAATTAACTTTTCACATAATAAAACAAATTGTTTAATATGTCAAAATAGATTGATTAAAAAGCAAACCTAATATAGTTTATTTATAGAAGAACTTTGAAAAGAAAGGAGCGAAAATGTCAGGGCTTTTAGATGTTTGGCTTTATAAAAGTCCCTTAGAACCAAAAAGGCCTTGTTGGATATTTCATCTAAAATCGCCCTGCGATCCAGAAAGAATTGACTCTGACTGGATTTTTTACGATAAACAGAAAAAAGATTGGATTATTTTAGACAAAGAACAGTTTGATGAAAACAG
>CAZATK010000018.1:5205-7551 GCA_964488085.1 uncultured Candidatus Saccharibacteria bacterium | reverse complement strand
CTTTTTAAATCTTTACGCATAATCCAAGGATATCGCCAAACATGCGGTAATTTTTTATCCCCACCATATCCTTCATCAACGCCAATGCCACCTAAATTTAAAATTACTTGCCCCAAACCCACAAACCAAGCCGATAAAGACCAACGAGAAATAGTCCAGAACCTATCCCCGCCCAAAATAACCCAAGCGCAAGGATTCAAACAGGTTGGAAGGGCTATAATAGCGTAATTTTGGGTTATTCTGCGAACTTCCTGAAGCCCTTTGTCAAAACTAGGCAAATGCTCTAAAACATGCGAACTAATAACATATTCAAAAGAATTATCGTCAAAAGGTAAATTTTCGGAATCAGCCGTTAAAAATTTTATTTTATTACCGACTCCTTCGGCAATCGCGCGTTCTTTAGCATATTCAATATTTGGCTCAGAAATATCACAAGCAACCACATTAAAGCCTCGTTTAGCCATTAATATAGCTAAAGTACCGTCACCACAACCATTATCTAGAATACTATTATTTTTATCTTGAAGATCTATTAAATTAATAATGGATTCGTATTCCGTAATATGAGCATAATGCCGAAGCGGATATTTATCCGACACTCTACCTTCTCTAATATTTTCTTTTTTATTTTTATATGCCAATTTAATAGTTTCGGCATCAGAAAAAATATCGATATTTTTATTTTGTTCCAAAACAACGTTTTTATTTTCAAAAATGGACATAAGTATAAAAAAATATAAAACACTAAATAATATAACGGTAATGCTATTATAAAAACCAGTTTCTACTAAATAACTGCGCAATGATATCATGTGGTTATTTTGTGAAACAGCCCACACAATAATTAGCGATCCTCCTAAAAATATAAAAATTTGCTGAAAATGGTTTTCCGCCATTGAGCTCAAGAGCTTAACTGATTTCTTTGCTTTTTCTCTTCTATAAATAATTTTTAATACCGAACTTATTATAAGAATAATAATTAAAAGTTTTAAAGAAATGCCTAATTCTTTTAAGGATTCGGGAATTAAAAAGTTAATAATAATTAAAGAGGATGTAATTGTAAAATACCATATATAACTTGCGTCATTAATTTCTAAAATATATTTAAAAATATTCATTGAAATAAAATATAATCGCCAAATTCATCGTAGTGTTTAAGTTTTCTTTTTATAGCCTCAAGATCAATGCTTTTATTTGGATTTTTTTTATTATATAAAGCTAAAATATTCTTCATTTCAAAAAAATTAAGATTATTACTTAATGCGCAAGATAACTCATTGCACACATCTTCTTCTAAAATGAGTACTTTTCGTGGAGCAAAGACAAAGGAAATATAATTAAAATCGAGAACAGGAGAAAACATAACAATGGGGTCAAGATTCTTTTCTTTTATAGAATCTTTAATCATAAAAAGTTTTGATATCTCATTTTTTTTATTTACGTTATAGGCGCCTCCATCGCGTCCCGTAATCATATCAAGAAAAACATACCCCTGTTGCCTCCAGATATGATTACCTATAAATGGTACTAAAAATAATATAACTAAAAATATAAAAACCCTTCCCATATTAGGTGATAATAATTTTTCTGTGATTTTATAAATTATTGATAGCGGATATATGGCTAATATTGTTAAGCTGGGATATAAAATCAAGTAATAACGAAATGCTTGCCAACTGGCATAAAAAGCGTGATAAGCAACCAGGGGCGTTGTTAAAAAAGCCAATGGCAATAAAAGACCAAAAGCAATAATTACATCGCCATTAATGAAAAATAATAACAAGGCGCCGATTATAGCCGAATTAATAATGATATTATGATAATCATCCGTATAGGGCTGGCTCCATAGAGTATAATTTTTTATGTAATCCTCATAATAACCTATATTTTCCGAATTATAATATGGAATTAAATTTAAAAGATAAATTAAATACAAAAAAATTATTGCTATCGCAGGAATAAAAAATAATTTCTCAAACAAATGCCAACCGCTTGATTTAAATCTATTTATAATAATTTTATTAAAGAAAAATTTATAACCTTCTTCTAAAACTTTGGCGCTGCCGATAATTATAATAAACATTAAAAATGTTGGGAAATGAATTATATAAAATAAAAATAAAAGGATATAAGAAAGCCAACCCTTAATTTTCTCTTTTACTATTAAAAAACCAATTATGAGTAATAACAGTCCAGTATTTTGAGGCACCACTCCCGTAGATATCAAATAATAATTAAACCAATGCATAGAAAATAAAATTAATGGCGCAAGAATGCCTAGCGCTGATGGTATTAAATAACTAAACGCCAACCGACTAATGGCAAGAGAAATAAAAATGTAATGCA
>CAZATK010000018.1:0-5105 GCA_964488085.1 uncultured Candidatus Saccharibacteria bacterium | reverse complement strand
GCTGGCGCGGCAAATGTTGATAGTGATCCGTCAATTAATTTTTGAGCGTCAAATCCTTTATCAAGACTAAATTCTTTTGATTCATTTACTAAGCTCTCTACGGAAGATAAATCAACTTTAGTTATTTTTCTAAAAGAACTTTGCGAAGCAGAAGAATTTCCACACACAAAATATAATGGGGATATATAACCATTATCAGGAAAGATAGAACATAGTCTTAAAAGAGACATCGTTAAAAAAACTGACAAGAGAATTGACACGGACGAAAACGCTATTAATAATTTATATTCTTGAAAAAACTTTTTAAGAAAAGAAAGAAGCATGATTTTATTAACCCACTATTTCTATCCCCATATTTTTGGCAGTGCCTGCAATAATTTTTTCAGCCGCATCTAAATCGTAAGCATTCAAATCAATCATTTTTCTTTCAGCAATTTCTCTTATTTTAGCTCTAGTTACCTTGCCAACAATTTTTTTCGCTCCTTCGGCAGAGCCCTTCTCTATGCCAGCCGCTTTTTTTAATAATGCTGACGCCGGCGGGGTTTTTAATTTAAAATCAAAGCTTCTATCTTCATAAATAGTAATATCAGCCGGAACAACATCGCCCATCATATCCTTAGTAGCATCATTAAATTTCTTACAAAAATCCTGAATATTAATGCCGTGTTGACCCAAAGCAGGACCAACAGGTGGCGCTGGGTTCGCTTGCCCGGCAGGCATTTGTAATTTTAATCTAGCTTTTACTATTTTTGCCATATTTTTATAATTTTGTTTACAAAATCATCTAAAACGTGATCCTTGCCGAATCCGCCAGCTGGCGGAGAAGGCAGGCCATATTCTTGTATGTATAAGACTGTATTGTAAAGCAAGTGATAAATTTAATCAAGCAATATTGTGCTTATCCTTCGACAAGCTCAGGATGAACGCTGTCACGAGACTGACAGCGTTCATATCTTCTGTACTTGCAACGAGTCCAACTCCACCACCGTATCTCTGCCAAAAATCGCCACCAAAACTTTCACACGGCCTCGGCTTTCATCTATTTCGAACACTTTAGCATCATGATCTTTAAATGGCCCATCTGTTATTTTTACTGATTCTCCCACTTTTAAATCAATCTTAAAACTTAATTCTTTAATGCCCATTCTAGCTATCAAAATATCAATTTCTTCCTTTGATAACGGAGTTGGGTTAGTTGGATCAGCGCCGACAAATCCAGTAACACGCGGGGTGTTTCTAACTACATACCAAGAATCATCAGTTAATATCATATCAACTAACACATAACCCGGATAAATTTTTTCTTCCACATTTTGTCTTTTGCCATTCTTAATTTTTATTTTTTTTTCTTTAGGAACAATAATGTCAAAAATTTTATCTTCCATATTTAAAGATTCCACCCTTTGTTTAAGATATTTAGTTACCGCATCTTCATAGCCAGAATATGTATGAATTCCATACCAATGTCTTTCCCCCGATTGTTGTTTTGCCATATTTAAAAGTTTAGTACGAAATTATTTAGTATATATATCAAAATAAAATCTATCGCTCCCAAGAAAGCCGCCATACCCAAAGACATAAAAACAACTATCGCAGTTAAGCGGACAGTCTTTTCTGAAGTCGGCCAATTAACCCTCTTAAATTCCTGCCTTGATTCTTGTAAAAACAATTTTAATCTTTCCATTATAGTGAGTAATAATTTATCAGCTTTTTGATTATACGTCAAGATTACGAACAGATAAGGCGTGTGATTGAATAAAATGCTTTCTAGGCTCAACTTCTGAACCCATTAAAATATCAAAAAGCCGATCAGCTTCTTGAGCAGTGGCAATAGTCACCTGCTTTAATGTACGGTTCTCTGGATTCATAGTAGTTTCCCATAATTGTTCTGGATTCATCTCGCCCAAACCCTTATATCTTTGAATATTAGCTTCTCCTAGTTTTTTTATAATTTCATCTTTTGCCGACTCATCATACGCATATTGAATTTCCTTTCCTTTCTGAATTCTGAATAAGGGCGGTTGCGCAATATACAAATAGCCGCCTTCTATAATCGGTAAAAAATGTCTAAAAAATAAAGTAAGCAGAAGAGTACGAATGTGAGCACCATCAACATCCGCGTCAGTCATTATAATAATTTTATGGTAACGCAAGTTCCCCAAATTAAAGGATTCAGCGATGGCCGTTCCTAATGCAACTACCAAATTTTTTATTTCTTGAAAAAGAAATATCTTATCAATACGCGCTTTCTCTACATTTAAAATTTTACCGCGCAAGGGGAGAATGGCTTGAAAACGTCGATCTCTTCCTTGTTTGGCGGAACCACCGGCGCTGTCTCCTTCCACAATAAACATTTCAGATTCTGCTGGATTTCGGCTGGAACAATCCGCTAATTTTCCCGGAAGCGTCAAGCCGGTCAAAGTTCCTTTTCTCAAGACTGTTTCCTTCGCGGCTTTGGCCGCCTTACGCGCCTTGGATGCCAAAAGGCATCTTTCTACGATTCGCCTAGCGTCAGCAGAATTTCTTTCTAAAAATTCTTTCAGCGATTCACCTACTATATTTTCTACCGCAGTTCTTGCCTCCGGATTACCAAGTCTTGCTTTTGTTTGCCCTTCAAATTGGGGTTCTCTAATTTTTACCGACACAATATTAATCAATCCTTCTCTAACATCATCTCCTGTTAAATTATCATCCGCCACTTTTAAATAGCCATTGCCTCGAGCGTAATCATTAATAACTCTAGTTAAGGCCGATTTGAAACCCGTTAAATGCATTCCCCCATCAGGAGTATAAATATTATTAGCAAAGCTTAATTCTTTTGCGTCTAATTTATTACTGTAAATAAATGCCACTTCTACTTGAACTCCTTCAGAAGTTTTATCAACATAAAATGGCTCTTCCTGCAACGGTTCTTCCTCCGCGCTTAAATGTTTAATAAAAGATTTCAATCCACCGTCAAAATAAAAAGCATAGTAAGACCCTTCGACTGGCTCAGGGTTTCGGTGGTCTACCACCTCAATTTTAACTCCTTTCGTAAGGTAGGCTTGTTGACGCAAGTGATCAATAATTTTTTTCAAATCATATTCAATAACTTGAAAAATAGTTGAATCGGCTTGAAAAGTTACTTTAGTGCCGGTTTTTCCAAAAAATGGCTCTTTATTGGAAGCGCCGATTTTCTTTACTTTTGATTTAGGGATGCCTCTTGAATATTCTTGCGCATAAAGATTTCCATCTCGAGAAACTTCCACTAATAAATAAGTAGAAAGCGCGTTCACTACAGAAACACCAACGCCATGCAACCCGCCAGAGACTTTATATGATTCTCCGCCAAATTTACCGCCAGCGTGCAGTTTGGTCATAACCGTTTCCAAAGCCGAAGTTTTGGTTTGGGCATGAGTTTCTACGGGAATACCACGACCATCATCTATTACAGAAACCTTATTATCCGGTAGAAGTTCAACTCTAATATTTTTAGCATATCCGGCCATCGCCTCATCAATGGAATTATCCACTACTTCCCAAACTAAATGGTGAAGACCATCAACGCCAGTTGAACCAATATACATTCCCGGTCTTTTTCGAACAGGCTCAAGACCCTCTAAAACATAAATATCCTTGGCCGTATAAGACCCTTGTTTTTCCTTAGCCATTGGTTAGATTATACCAGAAATTTAAACAAAAAACAATAATAAATGGGGCCTTATTTTAGGCCCCAATTTGCAGTTTTTGCATCATTAAATCTCTGCTTTGCTTAGCGGCATTAACATCAAATCTCCTAGTCATTTTTAATATAATAACGGATTCTAGTTCGGCAATCATATATTTAATCTCGCGAATATAACGAACAATCATGGTTATTTTCTCTATTATCATTACTTCCTCTTCGGTCTCAAATTCCTCAAATTTGCGACCATATCTCTCCACAGAACCTTCTTTTTCTATTTTCATCAATAATGTATTTCTACAAGGTTGCTTATCCAAATTTAACATCATCTTCTTTAAATCGCTCAAATCTTTTTTGAGTTGCAATAAAAAACAAGAGTGAGCCACTGATGGCATCTAACACCTCCTTTATGCACGCACGGGGCTTGGGAAAAAACTAACCGATTATATAATAATTACTATCTTATTTCAACTCCAAGACTATTGATTAAAGCGGAGGTCACTTTTTTAAATTCCTCATCAACTTCTTTATCGGTTAAAGTTTTTTCTTCGGATAAAAATATTAAACGAAATGTTAAGCCCTGCTGACCCTCACCGACTTCACTGCCTTCATATGAATCAATTAAATCTACATCATCTAAATATTGCGGAGCGGACGCCTCTATAATTTCCATAATTTTATTAACTCTAATATCTAATGAAATTAAAATAGATAAATCCCGCGTTATTGATGGATATTTTGATATGGGTTCATATTCTCTTTCTTCTTGCGCCTTGTGAAGAAGCTCATCAAGATTAACTTCTGCCAGAGAAATTTTACCTCCTTGTTCTCTTAAATATCTAATATAACCCAAAACAGCGCCATTAGATTTAATCCGCAATCTTTCTGAATTTTCATTCTCCATTGAATAATCAGTTAATCCTAAACCACTTAATAATTGACCAACAATGCCCTTTAATTCAAAAATCGTCTTCTCTTTCTTATCGCCTATTGCCACGCCAAGTATAAATAATTCTTTATCTGGATAACTAAAAACCTTTCCCAACTCAAATAACCCAACGTGTTGGAAAAATCTGAAATTATCTTCAATATTTTTTACTAAACCGCTTTCTAAAGAATGGCGCAAAAAAGAGCAATCCTTATTAATGGGATTCTCTAATTTTATATCTCCTTTATTAGAAAATGAATAATTATATACCTCACTTAATCCCATATTAATTAATATTTTCTTTATCCTGTCTTTAAAATTAATTTGGTCTTCTTGTTTGTAAGATTTTAAGAAAATAACAGGCGCTTGAGCTTTTAATTCTTCATAGCCGTATATTCTCATAATTTCTTCCACTAAATCTTCGAATATCTCTATATCGGTCCTTATTAGAGGCGCGGTTACCAATAAACCGTTAACGAGAAAACCTAATTTTTTTAGATAATTTAAGGCCTG
>CAZATK010000017.1:0-7867 GCA_964488085.1 uncultured Candidatus Saccharibacteria bacterium | reverse complement strand
GGGGTTGATACGGGTTATTATCTCATAATGAGAGGCCCCTAATTTTTGCGCTATATTTATAGGAATAATTTCTACCTTATCCCCCACTTTACAATTTATATTAGTTATATCAATAGTAATTAAATCCATAGAAACCCTTCCCAGTATTCGCGCAGATTTATTTTTAATAAAAACCTCTCCGATAGAAGATAAATCACGAGGCAATCCATGCCAATACCCAATAGGTACTATAGCTATTTTAGCATCATGTTCCATTCTTTCGGTAAAGTCATAACCGATGTAATCCCCTCTTTTAATATTTTTAACTTCACTGATCAAGGCGTGCCACGATAAAACAGTTTTAAGATTTAATTTATCGTTTAACTGAATCTCCAATTCCCTTGATGGCCATAAACCGTAAAGGCCGATTCCTATTCTCACCAGGTCAAGATGATATTTAGGATTAATAAGAGTTCCCGCTGTAGCCGCGATATGTTTTTTTAATCCGCCGGCTGGCGGATTGAAACCCGCTCGTTCTAAAATAGAAATCGCTTGTTGAAATTTAGAAAATTGCCGCTCATTAAAAGTAGGGTAATTTATATCCTTGGCGGAGGCAAAATGCGTATAAACACCCTTCAAATAATTTTTAATTTCGAATTTCGAATTTCTATTTTTTTTTAAGATTTCGTTCAGATCTTCCACATAGAACCCCTGTCTATGCATGCCAGTATCTATTTTAAGATGAAATTTAGGACGTTTTTTTATAGAACAACGGATTAAATCTTTCAACGCTTCGTTGTTGGATATAGTAACGATTATGTCCGATTGGCAAGCCAAAGGATACCAATAAGGCAAAGTAGGCCCCAAAACTAAAATGGGCTTTGTAATGCCATTTTCTCTTAACTTAATCCCCTCAATTACACTATCTACACAAAAACCATCAACCCCAAAACTTTCCGCTAATTGAGAAAATAAAAGCAGGCCATGACCATAAGCATTTGATTTTACCACAGCCCAAAGCTCTGTTTTGGGGCTAATTATTTTTCGGAAAACATGGAAATTATGCTTAATGGCTTTTTTACTGATTGTTAGCCAAACCTTATATTTATTCACCGCCAATAATTTACCTTATCTATTTACAAAATACAACATAAGTGATTGACTTACAAAAGAACTTCACAACAAAAAGAGGGGCGAATGAAGACCCTGACTTACTGTGGCAAATTTATAATTGGTGTTGTTGTCGTCATAGTAATATTCGTTGCATTTCAAGACGAACCTTTTGATAACTATAATGGCTGGCGTGATCTTTTTACGCTTGAGTCTGTAACCAATCGAATCGAAAATTCTATCAAAAATAATGGGCTAAGTGACACGGTCATGTTATATGTAATTCGAGCGCCAATTTTTGAAGAAATAATTTACAGAGGACCGGTATGGCTTTTATGCGTAGTATTGGGACTTCTTGGGTTTAATTACTGGATAAGAAATATTATTTTATGGCCGGCATTAATAATTCCTACTTTAAGCTGGTCGCTCAATCATCCATATCCACCGATATATCAGCCACTTATTTTCTTAGGAGGAGTTATAAACGGAGCTATTATTATTTATTTATTAGAAAAAAAGTGGTCCAGAAGTTCGATATTTGGAAGTTTAGTTTTAGTAATTTTACTACACTCCCTTTTGAATAGTTTATTTATTTTGTTTGTTTTGATTACATTACAACCCGCATCTTAAAAGGTGCGGGGTCTATTTTTCTAAAACTTTAGGAATCACAAAATCTCCATCAGAATTCTGATAATTTTCTATAATAGCAATAATAATTCTACCAATAGCCAAGGCAGTGGCATTTAACATATGAACATGTCCTCCTTTTTCATACTTACAATTAATGCCTCGCGCTTGAAAATCAGTGGTATTAGAACACGAATGGGTCTCACGATAAGCTCCCTGGCCTTCTGCCGAGGACTGTCCGGGAAGCCAAGCTTCAATGTCATATTGTTTAGCATCGGTCCAACCCAAATCACCAGTACAAATTTGCATTACTCTATAACACAACCCCAAATCCTGCATTAATTCTTCTTGGCAATTTAATAAAAATTGATGTTCTTTTTCTGATTCTTCCGGCTTAGAAAAAGAAAACATTTCTACTTTATCAAATTGATGAACCCGTAAAATCCCCTTCGTGTCTTTGCCATAAGAACCGGCTTCGCGCCTGAAACAAGTAGAAAACCCAACATATCTTTTGGGCAAATCTTTATCTTTTAATACTTCGTCCATATGTAATGCCCCAAGTGTATGTTCCGCGCTACCCACTAAATACAAGTTGTCCTTATCTAAAAAATAACGCTCCTCTTTTTGGTCGGCGGCTAACCTCCCCATACCGGCAAATACTTCCGGCTTAATCATTACCGGAGGAATAACTGGCGTAAATCCTTTAGCAACTAACTTATCAAAAGCAAATCTAACCAACGCCAATTCCAATAAAACTGCCTTACCTTTTAAATAACCAAATCTGCTTCCAGAAACCTTAGCCGCCCTCTTAATGTCAATAACATCTAAATCTTCTGCTAAAGACAAATAATCTTTCGGTTTAAAATCAAACTTCGGTTTTGCGCCCACTTCTTTTAAAACAACATTTTCTAATTCATTCTTTCCTACCGGTACATCACTTGCCACGATATTGGGAAAATTATTTAATAAATCAGTCCTTTTTTTCTCTAATTCCAACATTTCAGAATTAAGTGATTTAATTTTTTCTTTTACTAATTTAGATTCTTCTATTTTTCGTTCCTTGCTTAATATATTTTGTTCAGTCCTATATTTATCAATGCTCGTAGTTAGAGAACGCCATTTTTCATCTAAATCTAAAAACTGATCAACTAAACTAGAATCTTTATTTCTTTTAGTAAGAGATTCTTTAACTAAACTAGAATTTTCACGAATCAATTTAATATCCAGCATAAATTTATTATTTTTCTTTTTGTTTCATTAAGGGGAATATCACGGTCTCTCTTACCGGCTTATTCATAAGAACAGCGAACAATCTCTCCGAAAAGCCGAACCCAGCCGATGGCGGCATACCATATTCCATGGCTTCTAAAAAATCTTCGTCTAATCTTTGCGCTTCCCTATCGCCTTCTTCTCTTAATCGCATTTGTTCTTCAAATCTTTTCCTCTGATCAATTGGGTCATTATTTTCCGAAAAACCCTTACCTAATTCAGTGCCACAAGCGACAACTTGAAATCGTGCCACTCTATTTTTATCATTATCCAAACGCTTAGCTAACGGCTCTATATCAGCCGGAGGGTTAATTAAAAAAGAAGGTTGAATAATATTGGGACGCACTAACTTTTTATATAATAAATCTATCAACCTGCCTCGCCCCAAATTTTTCTCTAGTTTTATATTTAAATCTCCTGCTTTTTTACGAAGATCATCTATACTAGCTTTTTCTAAATCCAAATCAACATATTTCTTGAAAAGATGGTAATAATCAAGAACTTCCCATTCTTTACCCCAATTAATAGAATCGTCATTATAAGTTGTTACTAAACTACCCACAGTTTTTTCAATAATATCTTTATACATTTCTTCCACAAATTTCATCATGCCATTATAGTCCTGATAGGCCCAATAAAATTCGCATTGGTTATAATCTTGCAGATGCTCTTTATCAATCCCCTCGTTTCTAAAAACTCTTCCTATTTCAAAAATTTTTTCCAAATTGCTTACCAGGATTTTTTTCAGAGGCAATTCTAAAGAAATTCTTAGATAAAAATCCATATCTAAAGCATTATGATGAGTAATAAATGGCTCGGCATCGGCGCCCCCCGGTATTGATTCTAAAACAGAGGCCTCTACTTCTAAAAAACCGTTTTTCTTTAAATACGTTCTACAAGCATCCCAAAAAATAGATTTCTTTTGAAAAACATCGCGAACTTCGGGATGGAAAAGTAAATCTAAATATCTTTGCCTTAAACGAATTTCTGTGTCTTCTAAACCAGACCATTGATCAGGCAATGGCCTAAGACTTTTGGTCAAAAGATGCAAACTTTTTGCGTCAATGCTAATTTCTCCTTTTTTTGTTTCAAAAATATCACCACTAACTTCAACAAAGTCCCCAATATCTAAATTATTTTTAAACAAATCAAAATCAGAAATATTTTCCTTTTTTACTACGGCCTGAATTTTTCCCGTAGCATCAAAAACATCAATAAAAAAAACACCGCCTTGTACTCTTAATCCCATCATTCTTCCAGAAACAAAAACATTTTTTTGCCCTAATTGAATATCTTGGGCAAAATGAGTTCGCTTGCTTTCAGCTATATAAGACGGGTGATTTGCTTTCTGAAAATTGGCTAATTTCTTTAAACGTTCTTTTATTAAATCATCCAGCATCTATTACTTATTCTACACTAATAATTTTATATGTAACCTCCCCCCTCGGTGTATTAATATTAACCACATCTCCCGCCTTCTTATTTAAAAAAGCTTTTCCCAAAGGAGATTCATTGGATATAAGACCGGACTCCGGTTCAGATTCGTTAGAACCAACTATAGAAAATCTGGATTCTTTGTCGTCTTTTTTAACAACCGCAGTAGAACCAACTTGAACTGTTTTGCCACCTTCGTCTTTCTTAATTAAAACCGCATTCCTAACTATTTCCTCCAACTCAAAAATTTTTGACTCAACTATAGACTGCTCTTCTCTCGCTTCTACATATTCTGAATTTTCAGACAAATCACCCAATTCCTTCGCCCGCTTCAATCTATCTGCAATCTCCAGCCGTTTTGTAGTTTTTAAATTTATGAGTTCTTTTTTCAGCTCTTCTAGCCGACCGGCAGTTAAATAATGTTTTTCGTATTCCATATTTTTATATTTTTTTCATAAAATTATTAAAAAATATGAGCCTTGCCGAAGTCCGCTTCCGCCAGTTGGCGGATGGCGAGACGGAGGCAGGCCATATCAATCATTAATCTTATTTTATTCATAAGTTTGAAATAATAAGAGTGAAATGTCAAGAATCAATTGTTCTAGCACTAACCGTAGTCTGTAAATTAGTGATAAAAGATTCCAATAATCCCTTTGCGCTGACTCCCAAACTAATCGTAGCTCTAGTTGAAAGGCCATCATTTATTCCTTCTCCTAAAAGATGAATATTAAAATAAACAACATTAACATTGCTGGCAGTAATAGATTTCCCATTTCTCTTAATAGAATTAGAATCTAATTCGTAAGTTACTGGTTCTTCTAAATAATTCGTAAAACTTAATTGGCTTCCATTAGAAGAAAAAGCTCTTCCCGTTCTTATTTCTCTGATTATTTGTTCTAATGACAAGCTGGCATTATCATTGGCCGCCATTAAAGAAACAATTTGCCTTTGAGTCCTCAAGGATTTTATAAAAATTCCAGAAGAAACAGAAACAACAACGACAAACAAACCAATCGCCACCAATAATTCTATCATTGTGAATCCTTTATTTAATCTCATGTTATTGTCTCCAATTAAAAAAGTGATCCTCTAAATTAATATCAAATTTTCCACCACCCCTTGTAGTCCAATTAACTTTTGAGTTAACTCTTATTTCTTGACCGTCTTTTGAAGTATTAATAGCAACAGTCCTTTGAAAATTAGTCGGTTGAAAATTATCATAACTATAAAATCCATCAACAGGATTAAAATTTAAAAAACGGGCTTGTTTGGGCGATAAAGAAATACTTTGGTAATCAACTTCGTATTCGCCATCACCAATTTCATAATTCCAAGGCCTTTCTTGAATCAAATTATTATCCATTAAATTTTTTACAATCTCTATGCCTTCGGCGGCCAAATAAGCGGCCTTAACACGATCTGAGACAACCCTATTCAGGCTTAAAGACCGAGAAAGCAGGGAAAATATCCCCAATAGGCCAATAGTTACCAATGTGATGGCTATTATTGATTCTATTAAAAGATATCCCCTATTGTTATGAACTAATTTGTCCAGCATTGTTGATTAAAATATTTACCTTTAAATTCTCATCCACTGAAGACAATCCAATCTGAGCCTCTTCTAAAGACTGACCGCCATCTAAATATACTTGGGGATTGGGTGGTACAAACAAGATATCGCGAATATCTAAACGATAAAATTTCAAAGCTGAGTCCAAAGAATGAATTTCATTGTCAAGCTTTTCATCAAACGCTAATCCAGAATAAACATGGTCGCTGTTATGACAATTACTAGCTAAATCTTTATAAATAAAATAAGTTTGTTCTTCAATAACGACTCCGTAGCCACAGGCCGGTTCATTCTCTACAAAAGTATTTAGAGCCAAAGATTTTGCTCTCAATACCACACTAATAAATTTAGCTTGTTCTCTTAACAAAATTAACTGCCGTTCTCCAGTGCGATTATAAAGGACTAAAACAGAAATCAAAAAAGTAAGAATGCTTATGACAATCAGCATTTCTATCAATGTAAACCCCGCCCTTCTATCATTTATACTCATACTGATATTCTATCTTATTTGACAACCCAAAAAAAGCTGATAGCATCGTCTTAGATCGTTAAAAACTCTGGTGTAGGGGGGTGGGATGAATAATAAGGCGAAGTTTGTTTTGGGATTAAAATACGGAATAGTTTTGATAGTTATTGCTCTGTTAATCAACTCTACAAATTATTTCATAAACTCTTTTTTTAATTCGCCGGTTCAGGATTCCAACCAAGATTCCCAAGTAATGGATTTAATAAAAGATTTTTCTCACGACCCACCTGCTTTGTCATTTATTATTTTATACATAATCATTTTGGCTCCTTTTGTTGAAGAAGTGTTATTCCGCTGGATTCCCATACGAACAACGCGGTTTTTTACTAATAATAAAATTATTTTATGGTCAATAATTATTGTTTCTTCAATTATTTTTGGATCACTGCATGGCGATCCGATAGCAATGTTAATAGCTGGTATTGCTGGACTCGTATTATCAAACGTATTTCTAAAAGGAGGTATAATTTCGTCGTTTACTGCTCACACTTTTTTTAATTTTGTCGGCATATCAGTCGTATTAATTCACTTGTATTTTTTTTATGATTAAATACTATAGGGACACCTATAGTATTTTTTTAAACAAAACTAAAATACCAATTTAATATTTGATAACCAAAAAATATCTCTAGCCAAAATCCAATTACTAAAAATGGGCCAAAGGGTACCATCGTTTTTAATTTTTTCTTTCTAAGCAATAATAATATCGAAGCCCAAGCGCCACCAACTAAAAAAGATAAACATAAAGCCAACGCAATATCCGGCCAGCCAAGAATCAGGCCCATCGCTCCCGCTAACTTCACATCTCCCATCCCCATTGCCTTGCCCCAAGTTAATAAAACAATAATTCCAAGAAATGCCGTTCCGATGAAACCCGCAAGCAAATGATTTGTGAATATGCCAGTCAACCCTTCAACGCGATTAGGAGCGAGCCACTCGCTGTAGTGTTTTAAAAAAGAAGTTGAGCTCAAGAACATTAAAACAAAACCCATTACAGTCAAAAAAATATTTATTCCGTCAGGAATAACCATTTGCCGCCAATCAATAATTGACAGAATAAGCATCGCTAAAGCAATTAACAACCAAATCAAAGCCAGCCATTCTCTATAAGCGTGCGGAGGAAAAGAATAATAATTATAAAAATAAAAAGGCAATAAAAAAATAAAACCGGATATAAGTTCTACTATCGGATATTGCCAAGAAATTTTTTTATGACAACCGCGACATCTACCCAGTTGAAACACAAAACTTAACAACGGAATTAATTCAAACCAACTTAATTTCTTTTTACAGTTTGGACAAAAAGAACGCCCGCTTAAAGGTTGTTTTTGATAACGCAAACCAACTACATT
>CAZATK010000016.1:0-8557 GCA_964488085.1 uncultured Candidatus Saccharibacteria bacterium | reverse complement strand
TATTTTTCCGCACATCGTGTGATGACATTACACACGATGTTGCAATTTACCTCCGCACAAAGTGTTGGTCGACCAACATCATGTTGCAATTTACCCCCGCACAAAGTGTTGGTCGACCAACACTTTTTTTGCCGTTTTTCAAAAAAGCTAGGATTCATCGGACGATCGGCTTGTCACAATTTAGGTACTGTTTTACACCGTCTTACGATTTTTGTCAATGGCTAGAGAAGCCGATCGTCACACCATTACTACATTATTTGCACTTTGGGCAAGTGTTTTACACGTTATCCACAGGGGGCATATAATAATTGCGCAACAGCAATGTAAAACACTTGAAATGCAAAACACTTTTATTTGGTGGCCGGTCTTTATAGTTTTCTATTGCAAAAAATAAAAGAAAGGAGTTAGATTGAACTAGATTAAATTATTTAGATCTTTGAAAGGAGAAATATGGCTACTCGAAAAAGAGGCGTGTCATCTACCAGGCCTCGTGAACGGCAAAAAATTATTTTTTTAAGAACAAGACAGAAACTAACTCATGATCATCTTAACGCTGTTTGTGATAGGGGATTAAATATTAAGGACTTCAGTATTCATTTATCTGGCACACCTAAAACCTACGACAATAGCCAAGAAGAAAATTTTGGGGAGCCCGGAGTGGAATATCAAATGTCAGCTAATTTTATAAGAAGCTTATCATTGCTTTCAAACCTTAATTCTCGAAGACCAATTTTAATTCACATGAAAACTTGCGGTGGGTATTGGGAAGAGGGGATGGCAATTTATGATGCGATTCGCGCCTGTCCGAATCCGATAACAATTTTAAGTTATACACACGCGCGTTCTATGTCCTCAATAATCTTACAAGCCGCTGATAAAAGAGTTCTGATGCCCAATAGTTATTTTCTTTTCCATGAAGGGGATATGATGATTGTTGGAACACATAAACAAGTTATTGTCAATGCAGAGTGGAGTAAGAGAGTTGTGGCACCAACCATGTTGGCAATTTATACTGAATCTCTTAAACAAAAAGGGAAGCACAAGGGTTGGTCAGAGAAAAGAATTAAAGAAATGCTTCAAGGTCATATGGATAAAAAAGAAGACGTTTTTCTGACTGCTCAAGAAGCAGTGGAATGGGGATTTGCGGATGAAGTTTTTGGAACGAATGGTGTATTTGATTGGGCGTCATTGAGAGTTTATTAAAAAAAGAGCCCCGCCTAAGGCGGGGATTTTATTTCATAATTATTTTCAGTCTACTTTACAATATTCAACGATGAATTCAGTCATTCTACGAAGCGCCACACCACGTTCGGTTGGCTTCGGATAGAACTTGCGTTGGTGATTTTGTGTGTATAATCTTGTCCAATTGTCATTGAGCATCCGATCAATTGTTAGGGCAAGACTGATCCCGTTTGCGAGTTTTGCGCTTCCATTTGCAACCACTTCTATTTTCCTGCTTCCATTTATTTTCTCAAGCATTCCCATCATTACTTCTGTGTCTAAACAAATTACTGGTATTAATTGACATACCCCTTCAATGCAGATAGAACCGCCAGCTCCAACAATAACATCGGCGCCGGGAACTATATCGGATGATGAAAAAACATCTTTATTTATAATTCTTGCAGGAATCGGACTAAAAGAAACAAGTTCATCATAAAGCGCTTGCGGAGTTCGGTCTCCGGGATGTGTTGTTAATATGAGTTGGAATTTCTGCTCTGGTTTATCTTCTTGAAGAAGCGTAAGCGCATCTATTGTCATTGACCACATAGCCATATTTCCTCCGGCAAACTTATCACCGGGTGCAAGTACTAGTTTTTCATTTGGAGTAATATCCAATTTCTTTCGAACTTCTTCTCTGGTAAATTTGGGGAATGCCATTTCTTCGCGTAGGGGATTGCCAGTAGCGATACATTGAGCTAGTGGAAAAACTTCCCTAGCATTATCAGCGTCTTGCTGGTCTATAGCAAAATAAAAAGATGCAATAGACGCAAGATCTTCAAACCATGAACCAGCTCGCGCGCGTCCCCAGCAGCTTGGAACATCTCCATAAAAACCATAGGG
Organism: uncultured Candidatus Saccharibacteria bacterium; assembly: GCA_964488085.1. GTDB lineage: Bacteria > Patescibacteriota > Minisyncoccia > UBA6257 > UBA11618 > CAZATK01. Next base: position 6,493 of record CAZATK010000016.1, on the reverse strand, counting down.
AATCCCAAGTTGTAACGCACTGCTACCGGCTGAGATTTCTAATTTAGCAAGCTCTTTAGAAGAAGACATTCCGATAATAACGATGCTTGCGTCCATTACTTCAAGATCTATTTCGTCTTCCGTTTTCTCGAAGGGCTTACTTCTTCCTATAAAAAGTTCAGTACGAAATCCTTGTTCTTTCAATACTGGCTCCAGTAGTTCAAAACAGCCAGACGGAGCGGCGTCTTGAGCAACAAGCACTACTTTTTTCAAGACTGGCGCCAATTGTTCAAGGCGGCCAGATAGAGCGGCGCTTTGAATAGCGAGTAGCTTTTTCAGATTTTTCTTTGACACAATATTCTCCTTTCAAGGTACGGCGTATGCACCGAAGACTGTCTTCGATATTGATGGCTATTATGTCATATGAAATGTTTTTTGTCTATTGCATGTGGGTAACCAGTTCAAGAAATTAATACAACAACACAAACACAATAAACTGACGATCGTCAGTTTATTGTGTTTGTGTTTCCTGGCGAGCCAGTGAGCGTATTTTTGGAATATAAAAAAGGTTGCATTACGCAACCTATGTTGTGTCGTTCAATTCTGTCCAAACAAGTTCATTGTCGAGATAACCAAAAATGAGGCGATTGGGGTGGTATGGTTCTCCATAGCCATTACCAAAGCTATCCATTTGTGCATTCTTTATCTTTTTTTCACGACAAAGTTTATCAAATTCTGACTTCGGTAAACGTTTCCCATGATGTCGGATTTGCTCGGTTGTCAGCATTGCAAATCATCTCCTTAAAACTAGAAGGACTGAAGAGCATTATATAAAATATTTCCGAGTAAAGCAACTACTCTTTTTGAAGTGGACGCTGGGGGGATCGAACCCTCGACCTACTCGGTGTAAACGAGTCGCTCTACCACTGAGCTAAGCGTCCATGCTAGAATATTTTTAGCATATTTACAGAACATTTTGAAGAGGCCGTGAATGTCAGCCACTAAAGACAAGCTGATGGAATTTTATAAAGAATTAACTGATTTTATTGATACATATGAAGAGCGTATGGTGCATACCACTCTTCGTCATAGAACATTAATTAAAGCGGCATTAGACGCTCAAAAAACATCTTTAACTTTTAAGACAGCGGTTGGAGCGGCCGTTAAAACAAACGATGGAAAAATTTTTATAGGTGCTAATATAGAAAGCATCACTCGATCATCTGATATCCACGCAGAAATATTAGCAATAACAAAAGCGCTTCAATCGGAATGCAAGCCAGGATATAAAAGAGAAGAAATAATGGCCATCGTTGTAACTTATGGAGCAAAAGTTCCAGCTAGACCCGATATAGAAGGGGGATATGCGTACCCGATGTGCGCCATCTGCAGGCAATTTGCTTGGGAAAATACACATCCTGATTTGGAAGTTATAGTTGTTGATCCAGACGCTACTGTTATATTTGCCGGACCATTAAAAATTCTTTATCCGCTCCCATATCCTTCAAAAGTTTATGAGAGATTAAATTTGAGAAACTAATTCCCCTTAAACGGGGATTTTTATTGCCTCTAATCTTTTTATGCGTTCCTCAACCGGCGGGTGAGTGGAGAATAATGACATTAAAAATGATGGCTTAAAAGGGTTTACTATAAAAAGATGGGCAGTCGCTTCATGTTTTGGCTTGCCAATAAGTGGATGGGCGCGGGAAAAGCCGTGTAATTTCTTAAGAGCTTCAGCAAGAGATTGAGGGTCTTTAGAAATGCGCGCGCCTGTTTCGTCTGCAATATATTCACGCGAGCGCGATATCGCTAGGTGCAAAAGTGTAGCGATAATCGGAGCGAGGAAAAAAAGCGCTAATGTGCCAAATATATTACCGTCATTTCGCGAATCATCTCGCGATGAGCTCCCTGCAAACATTCCCGCAAAATATGCCATTTGCGCAAGATAAGAAATAGCTCCGGCAAGAGTTGCGGCAATGCTTGAAATCAAAATGTCTTTGTTTTTAATATGGGACAGTTCATGAGCAAGTACTCCGCGCAATTCTTTTTCGCTCAATAATTTTAAAATACCATTTGTTACTGCTACTACCGCGTGATTTTTATTTCTTCCCGTGGCAAAAGCATTGGGAACAGGTAAATTGACATTATAAAGTTTTGGTTTTGGTAAATTTGCCTCTTGAGAAAGCTCGCCTAATATCTCATGGAGTCGGGGATTGTCTTTTTGAGTAATTTCTTTAGCTCCATAAATGGCGAGTACGATTTTATCGGAAAACCAATAAGAACCGAAGTTCATAATCGCTGAAAAAATTAAGGCAACAAGAGCGCCATTTTGTCCGCCAAAATAATAACCTATAGCCAGCACAAGGGCAGTTAATCCTCCTAATAATAAAGTTGTTTTAAATTTATTTATCATATTTTTATTGTGTTTGCACCGAGCTGGGTCGAAGTGCCCCCACAAGGAATCGAACCTTGGTCAATTGCTTAAGAGGCAACTGCTTTACCATTAAGCTATGGGGGCGTATACAATTATCAATTTTCAATTATCAATTCTCAATTGTTGGTGCGCGCGGTAGGATTCGAACCTACAACCAGCCGCGTATAAGGCGGATGCTCTGCCGTTGAGCTACGCGCGCTTGGCCTTAAACTGTCAACGGTTTTAGTTTAAAAGGTTTTATTAATTCGTACAACTCTTCATGTTCAATCACTTCTTTTTCTAAAAGCATTTTTGCTATGGTTTCTAGAACTTTTTTGCGAGAAGAGACTATTTTTTTAGCCGCTTCATAGGCCCTGTTAATAAAGCCAATAACTTCTTTATCAATTTGAGTGGCCGTAGTTTCCGAATAATTTCTTTCGTGGCCAATTTCCTTTCCTAGAAATACCAATTCTTCTGTTTTGCCAAAAGCCATAGGGCCAAGTTTGTCGCTCATTCCGTATTTAATTACTAAACTTCTGGCCAAATCCGATGCCTGTCTTAAGTCGTTAGAAGCGCCGGTACTCATTTCTCCAAAAATAAATTGTTCTGCCGCATAGCCCCCCATCATCATTGCTAAATCGCTCAAAAATTGAGAACGAGTGCGCAAATGAACATCTTCTAGTGGTAGTTTTAAGGTATATCCGCCAGCATACCCGCGACTTATAACTGAAATTTTTTGTATCGGATCCGAGTCCTTTAAGCTAACCGCCACCAAAGCATGTCCTGCTTCGTGATAAGCGGTTATTTCCCTTTCTTTTTGTGATATGGCGCGACCTCGTCTTTCCGGGCCAAGCATTACTCTTTCGATTGAATCAAAAATCTCCAGTTGGCCCACTATTTTTTTATTGCGTCTGGCGGTTAGAATAGCGGCTTCATTGACTAAATTAGCTAAATCTGCGCCGGAAAAACCCGGAGTTCTTACAGCAACCCTATGCAAATCCACGGTTGGATCCATTGGTTTTCCTTTGACATGTATTTTTAATATATCTTCTCGGTCTTTAATATCCGGCAAATCCAAAACAATTCGGCGATCAAAACGACCCGGTCGTAATAGGGCTTCATCTAAAATATCTGGACGATTTGTAGCGGCCAAAACTACCAATTTTGTATCACGTTCAAATCCGTCCATTTCAACTAAAATTTGATTTAAAGTTTGTTCGCGCTCATCATGTCCGCCTCCTAATCCTGCGCCACGATGTCTTCCAATGGCATCAATTTCATCAATAAATAAGATTGAAGGAGCAGTTTTTTTGGCTGTTGCAAAAGCGTCGCGCGTGCGCGCGGCTCCCACGCCAACAAACATTTCTACAAATTCTGATGCTGAAATATGAAAGAAGGGGACACCGCTTTCGCCGGCAACCGCTCGAGCAAGCAATGTTTTGCCTATTCCGGGAGGGCCCATAAGCAAAACTCCTCGGGGGATTGTCGCTCCTAAATCCAAAAATTTCTGAGGATTTTTTAAAAAATCTACAACCTCTTCCAGCTCTTGCTTAACCTCTTTCAAGCCAGCAACATCTTTGAAAGTAATTTTGTCTTTACCAGAAGAGAAAAGGCGGATATTAGACCGATTAAAAGTGAAGACCTGACTTGCTCCGGTTTTTGCTTGGCGGAAAATAATGTAGAAAATAATACCTATTACTATAATGGGCAATAATGTTGGAATAAGTACTCCGGCCCAGAATTGAAATCCGGATTGATCCTCAACGGAAAAAGCAACTTTCTTTAAAGCCGTTGAATCAACTGAATAATTTTTTAATGTTTCGCTCAAACTTGCGTCCGTTTCTTTTTTTAAAGTGGCCTTCGTGTCATCATGAAATTCAACATCTACGGCATTGCCTTTAACAATAACCTTAGAAATCTCGCCTGCATTAATTTTTTCAACCAATTGGTTTATGCCAATTACAGCAGTGTCTGGAGTAGTCTGATAAAAAAGAGAGAATAAAACAGCGGCGGCCAACAAGATGCCGATTGCCAACGAAATATTTTTTTGCAGTAGTTTCATTAAGTGCATATGATAACACAAAAGTTGCTATAATACAAATAACAATGACTATTGATAAATTACTTCAGAATTACTTGGATTACTTAGAGATAGAAAGGGGGAGGGCTGTAAAAACCAGAGCTAATTACGAGCATTATTTAACTGTTTTTTTTAGGCAAGCTGGTATTAATGATGTTGATGATTTGACTGAAGAAAAAGTTAAAAACTTTCGTCTTCATATTGCCAGAACTAATCTAAAAAAAATATCCCAGAGTTATTATATCATTGCTATAAGAAATTTTCTTAAATATCTGTCTAGACAAAACTATTCAGTGTTTTCTGCCGATAAAATTGAACTTCCAAAGGTTTCATCTCGACAAATAGAAATTATAAGCCATGAGGAATTAGAAAGATTATTATCAGCTCCACCCTCCAATACTTTAAAGGGATTGCGCGATAAGGCCATTTTAGAAACCCTTTTTTCAACTGGATTGCGGTTATCGGAACTTTGTAATTTAAACAGATATTTGGATTTCGCTAAAAAGGAAATTACAGTTCGGGGCAAGGGAGAGAAGTTGAGATTGGTTTTCATTTCTGACAGAGCCAAAAAAGCAATTCAGAATTATCTTGATAAAAGAGGGGATGCTCTGGAGTATTTGTGGATTGGTTTGGCGAGGGATAAGGTAGTTGGAAAAATAACTCCCAGGTCGGTACAGAGGATGATTAATTTCTATAGCCGTAAAGCCGGTATTATTGATAAGAAGATAACTCCTCACAGCTTGCGCCATCTTTTTGCCACCGATTTATTGACAAACGGCGCTGATCTGCGCTCTGTGCAGGAGCTTTTAGGTCACAGCAATATTTCTACGACTCAAATTTATACGCATGTTACTAATCAGCAACTAAAAGAAATCCACAAAGCTTTTCACGGAAAGAGGAGAAATTAAAATGTGTCGTTTTCATACGATCGTATGAAAACGACACATTTTGACAAAATAAAATAAAGATTGTCTTAAAAATATTGTCTAAAAAAGACCGCCGAGCTCAGCTCGGCGGTTTATTCCCATTCCCAAGGGAAGACTATCCATTCTTCTTTTTTCTCTCTAATCCAAATGTCAGGCACCACGATGCTTTGTTGGTGATAAAAAAGCGTGGCAATGAAGTTTTTCTCTTTGTACTGGTCAAGAGTTTTTCCAGTGTCCGCAACATCATCCACAATTAAAGTATCGGGAGTAGGTTTTAGGAGTATGGGAAGATCTAATGCGTAAGATAGTACAACTGCTGGTATCAAACCGCCCCTAGGCGGTCCCCAAATACCGTTAAACTTTTTTCCACTAATCCCAATTTTCAGAACCATTATCCTTATATCAATATCAAATTGCACCCATGTGTAGTGATATTTTTCCATTATCGCGCTCCATTATGGAAAAACTTGTTTGAGGTCATTATATAATTTATTCGCATTTATTATCAAATCAATTCTTTCAAATCTTTCAAATGACCTAACTTTTCCACGATCGTTGAAAAGTTAGGTTATTTTGACAAACATCTATTATATGTTAAACAGTCATTAGCTCGTTGATTGGTGTTGGGAGCGTACCCCCCTTTAAAAGGAGCGTTTATGAGAAGAGCAAGGATTGACGAGATGGGATTGTGTTACTTGTTATTAATACTTTTACTGGCTTTCACTTTCATTTTTCTTTATATAGAAAGCAAAAAAACGAATGAGTCGGAGGGCAGGATTTTAAAACAGGAGTATGGGATTGTTCTTGCAAAAGACACAACCACGCCAGAATTTGGTCAACTTCTTGTAAAAAAATTAGGAGATAATGAAACAATCTCTGTTAATGGCGGTTGGTGGTTAGCTGAGGGGGTCCCTTACGATGTTTCTAAGTATATTAAAGAGGGGGATATTGTAGGCGTCGTTTTTATGAATGACTCGAAATGGTATTTATATCAACAATGGTACCTAGAAAACAGAGGACGTATTGAAGGAAGAGTGTCAGATGACTAGTCGTCCTCTTTACTGTGGTTTTTCAAAGGTGGCTATAATGCCACCT
>CAZATK010000015.1:0-11631 GCA_964488085.1 uncultured Candidatus Saccharibacteria bacterium | reverse complement strand
GGACTAAACTTTATAAAATTTAATTCTGATGAAAGCGTGAATGTGAGCCCGCTAAAAATTAAAAGAGAGATTAAGGAAAAACTCAATAATGATTTACTAATGTTTAATACCGGTCTTGATCCGCAATCAAGTACTATTTTAAATGAACAAAAAAATGGAATCAAAAATAATCACGAAATCTTATCGGGTGTCGTTAAATTGTCTCAAGTATTGGGAAAAAATTTAAATAAACAAAATATAAATAATTTTGGACAAATATTGCATCAAAATTGGCTTTTTAAAAAACAATTCGCCGCCCAAATTAGTAACAGTATTATTGATAATTATTATAATTTAGCATTAAAAGCAGGCGCTTCTGGTGGTAAAATTTTAGGTTCTGGAGGCGGTGGTTATTTACTTTTTCATTGCAATTCAGAAAAGTCAAAAAAGCAGGTAAGGAAGGCGCTTGACTGTTTGAAGGAATTAAATTTTAAATTTACTTCTGTGGGTAGTAAAATAGTTTATATGGATTGATTGTTTATGAATCCCTCACTCAGAAAGAATCTCTAAGTATGTTTAAATTTAAATAAGATGATAAAGTTGGAGATGAATCCCGTTAGAGATAACTAAATTAGCCAATTATGAAATACAAGAACCCTCTAAAAACAAAGTCGATATTAAATAAAATAGTTGTGTTACGGTCGCCCAAGGCGACCTATCTCTAACGGGATGAAAAAAGAAAAAATTCTTATAACGGGCATAACGGGATTTGTAGGTTCGCACATGGCGGATTATTTATTGGCGAAAGGTAATATTGAAGTTTATGGATTAAAAAGATGGAATTTATCACGAATGAGAAATATAAAACACATATTGGATAAAATAAATTTATTGGATTGTGACATTACCGATCCTATTGGCACTAGAAAAGTAATTAAAGAAATTAAGCCGGACAAGGTTTTTCATTTTGCCGCTGAAAGCTTTGTCAGTCCCTCTTGGCATCATCCCAGTCATTATATGGATGTTAATTATAAAGGCACAGTTAACTTATTGGATGCTATTTTGGAATGTGGAATTAATCCAAGATTCCATATCGCTGGTTCTTGCGAAGAATATGGAGAGATAAATAAAAACGAACTACCAATTACGGAGGGCACTATTATAAGGCCGGTTAATCCTTATGCCGTCAGTAAAGTTGCGCAAAATTTTATAGGATTTGTTTATTTTAAGTCTTACGGATTAAATATAATTAGAACCAGAACGTTTAATCATGAAGGTCCCCGTCGAGATTATGTTTTTGGCATTCCCTGGTATGCCTATCAAATTGCTCTTATAGAATCTGGAAGACAGAAACCAATGATGCGTGTTGGTTATACAGAAGATAAAAGGAATTTTACTCACATTGATGACATTATAAGGGCATATTGGCTGGCTATGGAGAAATGCAATCCGGGAGAATTATATTTGATTGGTTCTGATGAAAGCGATCATATACATACTTTTAAAGAAGCTCTTGAAGGACTTATTAAAATATCATCGGTAAAAAAAATAAAACATAGAATAGATCCTAAATTTGTGAGGCCTAGTTCCGTTCCCAATTTAATTGGTAATACTAGTAAATTTAGAAAAATTACCGGCTGGAAGCCAAAAATAAAATTTAAACAAATACTAGAAGATACTCTTAATTATTGGAGAGAATTCGTAAAAAATGACGCTCATTAAATTAAAACAAGCCGTGATATTATGCGGCGGAATAGGAACTAGATTGCGTCCTTTAACCAATAATTGTCCTAAACCAATGGTTTTAGCGAATGGACGGCCGTTTGTTACATATTTAATTGATTTACTTAAAAAAAATAATATCAAAGAAGTTATTTTATTGTTGGGTTATTTACCTAAAAAATTTCGAGTTTATTTTGGCGACGGATCAAAATTTGGCATTTCAATTAAATATTCAGTTAGTAATATTGATGATGAAACGGGTATCAGATTAAAAAAGGCCGTCAATTTATTGGATGATCATTTTTTTCTTTTATACGGCGATAATTACTGGCCGTTTTCTTTAAAAAAAATGATTAATTTTTATAAATCCAAAGGTGTCTTTGCGACCACCACTGTTTATAATAATAAAGATGGATATGGTGAATATGGATATGAAAATAATATTTGTGTTGGAAAAAATGGAAGGGTTCTTTTTTATGATAAAACTAGGCAAAACTCTCGACTAAATGGCGTGGATATAGGATTTTTTATATTAAATAAAAAAATAGTTTTGGACATGCCCAATCATAATTTTTCTTTTGAAAAAGAAATTATTCCGAGCTTAATAAATAAAAAACAAATAGCCGCATATCAAACAGATGACAGGTATCATACTATTACCAATGCGTTATGTTTAAAAAATTTTGAAAATTATATTAAGTTATGAGGATATTTATTACCGGTGGTACTGGTTTTATCGGCAAACATTTAGTTTCTTTATTAAAATCTAAAAATCAGGAGCTTCTTTTGTTATCACGCGCAAAAAATAACGCTCCTTATATTAAGGGTGATTTAAGCAACATAAAATATTGGAAAAATAAATTAATTAAGTTTAAACCGGAAGCGGCTATACATTTAGCTTGGGAAAACACTCCTCATGGCAGTGCTTCTCAACACAGTTCTTTAAACAGCGCCGATAACTTAATTTATGGACTCAACTTAATTAAGGCCCTTAATGAAGCTGGTTGTAAAAAAATTTTAATGACAGGAAGCTGTTGGGAATATGGCAAATCTTTTGGAAAGTTAAAAGAAACAGACCCGGTGAATTATTCAAATTCTTTTGTTATTGCCAAAAATTGCTTACATTTTTTAGGCAGAAAAATAGCTGAAGAAAATAATATGCGGTTTATTTGGACAAGATTTTTTTTTGTTTATGGTCCGGGACAAAGACGTCAGTCCATAATTCCTTATCTTCTTGATTGTTTTAATAAAAATTTAAAGCCGGACATTAAAAATCCATTTAATAAAAATGACTTTGTTTATGTAGAAGATGTGGCAGAGGCAATATGGGAAATATTAAAAAATAATAATTCTGGTCCTATTTATAACATTGGCACTGGATGCTCAGTATCAATTGAAAAAGTTGCTAGTATTGTCTATGGTATTAAAAAGAAAGAATTATTAAATAAAAGTTCTCAAAATCAACCTACTTGTGATTTCTATGCAAACATCATCAAAATTAAAAAAGAAATTGGCTGGAAGCCAAAGACAGATATTGAAACTGGAATCAAAAAATTCATTAAAAACCGTAACCGTATCTGAATATTTAGTTTCTTTAATAAAAAGGGAAGGGGTTGATATGGTTCCAGTAATAACTGGTGGAAATATAATGAAAGTTATAGATGATTTAGCAAGATGTCCGAAAATGCGCTATATCTGCCCTAATCACGAACAAGCGCTAGCAATGACAGTGGATGCTTACGCTAGAATTAAGGGGTTTGGCGTGGGTATGGTTACTAGTGGTCCTGGTGGTACTAATTTAGTTACGGGGATTGCTTGCGCCTACTATGACTCTATTCCCTGCATGTTTATTACGGGACAGGTGGGAATGTATCATATGAAAGGTGAAAGGGCTATTAGGCAACGGGGTTTTCAGGAAACAGATATTATAAGCATGGTTAAGCCAATTACCAAACACGCTGTTTTATTAGATAATCCGGAAAAGATACGCTATGAATTTGAAAAAGCTGTTTATATAGCCAAATCAGGCAGACCGGGACCAGTTTTGATTGATCTCCCTTATAATATTCAGAGGGCGCTTGTTGACCCCGATAAACTTATCGGCTTTACTCCAGAAAAAAAAGAAAATAATTCTGAAGGGCAATTAGAAAAAGCGATTGGAATAATTATAAAAGAATTAAAAAATGCCAAAAAACCTCTTATTTTAGTTGGTGGTGGTGTTCGTTTGGCAAATCAAGTAGAAACTATTAATAAGGTAGTTAATTATCTCCAAATCCCAGTTGTTACCACTTGGGGGGCTTTGGATAATTTTAATTGGGATCATAAATTATATGGAGGAAATATTGGCGGGCTGGGAAATCCATCAGCTTTAAAAATGATTAGCGGATGCGATTTGTTAGTGGCTCTTGGCACAAGATTTACTACTAGAGCCATTATTAACGAAAAAGAATTTTCTAAACAAGCAAAAATTATTTATGTTGATGCAGACAGAGGAGAGTTAAACGAAGGATTAATTTCTCCTCAAATTAAAATAGAGGCGGAACTGCAAGGGTTTTTGCCATCTTTTTTAAATTTATTAAAAAAACAGAAAATAAGTTTGAAGATTAATGAATGGAAAAAAGAAGTTAATGAATTAAAGACTAATTTTTTTCAGATTAAATCTCCACCCGCTGATGATAAAAACTATGTTAATCCATACTATTTTACGGAAATTTTATCAGAATTATTACAAAGTAATGATATAATCGTTGCCGATTGCGGCACGAATCTTACTTGGGTAGTTCAGGGATATAAACCCAAAAAAGGCCAAAGATTCATATCTGCGTGGGGATGTTCCCCTATGGGCTACTCTCTTCCGGCAGTTATTGGCGCCTATTATGCTAATCCTAGCGTGAATGTTGTGGCAACAATTGGCGATGGAGGATTTCAAATGAATATTCAAGAATTACAAACAATAGCTGTGAATAAAATACCGGTTAAGGTTTTCATACTTAATAATCAATGTTATGCAAATATTAAATTTCCTGCTCGAAAACAATTTAATGGCAGAACCTTTGCCACTGAACCAAGTAATGGATATGAAGCGCCTGATTTTATAAAGATTGCTACGGCTTATGGCTTAAAATCTTTAAGAATAAAATCTAGTAAAAATTTAAAAGAAAAAATAAGGAATGTATTATCCAAAAAAGAACCGGTAATTGTTGATGTTATTTGCGATCCGGAGTTATTTGTTTTTGATAATGTTTCTATAAAATGAGGATTATTATTACTGGTTCAGAGGGTTTTATTGGCAAGGAGCTTTCAAAGCAATGCCTTAAGCTCGGTCATAAAGTTGTTGGTATAGATTTAATAAATGGTTTAGACACAAGATCAGCCGACATAGTGGATCATTTACCTGCCAATGCAGACGCGCTGGTTCATCTCGCCGCTCTCGCCCAACCAAAACAGTGTTTTAATAATGCAAAAAGTTGTTTTGACAATAATATTTTAGGAACGGTTAATATTTTTGAAGCCGCCGTAATAAAAAAAGTAAAACATTTTATTTTTGCCTCCAGTGAATGGGTTTACGGGGATTTTAATTCTAATAAAGAGCTTTTAGAAGATTTCTCAATTGATTTAAAATCTATTAATAACGAATATGCTTTATCTAAACTTGTTTCCGAATGTTACTTAAAACAGTATTACTCTAAACATTTAATACCAACTACTATTTTACGCTTCAGTATAGTTTACGGGCCAAACAATAAACATCAGACCGCAGTTGAATCTTTGTTTAATTCTGTTAAAATGGATGCTAAGGTTAGCGTCGGTTCTCTCAAGGCAGCCAGAAGATTTATTAATGTAAAAGATGTTGTTTCGGGAATTATTTCCGTTTTTTCAAAGAAAAAATCGGGATTTGAAATTTATAATTTATCGCATGATAAATTAATTACTTTAAAAGAAATTATAAAAACTAGCGCTAAAATTTTGAGAATTAAACCGACAATAACAGAATCTGATTCAAACAACTTTATTATTCGTAATCCATCAAATAAAAAATTTAAACGAAAATTTTTATGGAAGCCGAAGATTGATCTAAAAACAGGATTAAAAAATTTAGATTTAAGGAGATGAATCCCACACATAACTTATACTTTTTATGATATATTTTGTATATTTGTTACAATCTGAGGAAAACGGGAGTTTATATGTGGGATGTGCTTCTGATTTAAAAAAGCGAATCACAGAACATAACAATGGCGAATCTTCATATACTAAAAAATATTTACCATGGAAACTTATATATTTCGAAGGCTATTGCTCTAAAGTCGATGCATGTCAAAGAGAAAAATCTTTAAAACTTCATGCCCAAGGTTTGCGCAGACTAAAAGAACGGTTGTGCAATAGCCTTCGGGTATAAGTTATGTGTGGGATGAAATATAAATTTTGCAAAAGATCGTGCGTTTTATGCGGAACCAATAAAAAAACTAAAAAATTATTTACACAAAGATTTGAACGCTTAAAAGCTAATTATGTTGTTTCAGAATGTTCATCTTGCGGATTTATTCATCAAAATCCGGCTTGGGAACAAAAATTTTATGACGATTTTTATGCGGATCTTATTTATGACCCCACCAATCATAAATTTTATCCGGCTCAAGTTAAAAGATATAAAGAAGTAGCAGATGTTATTGCCCCCATTCTTTCTTCTCATAATATAAAGAAGTTGTTGGATTTCGGTTGTTATGACGGTTCTTTTATTGAATGGTTAAAGAAATTTACCGATTGGGGAAAACGCATTCAACTGGTCGGTTATGACATCCATTTAAAAAAAATAACGAATAAAAGCGGTTTTTATAATTCCTTAGATTTATTAACAAAAAGGGAAGGGAAGTTCGACGCCATAATTTTTAATCATGTTTTAGAGCACATATACAATCCATTAGAAACTTTAAAGTTTATTAAAAATAATTTATTGAGAAAAAACGGATTTATAATCATAGAAGTTCCCGATGCGTCCTTTTTAAGAGAAGATGATATTGTTCCCGCTTATATACAACATATTAATTATTTTACTCCGCACACTATAACTAAATTAGGCAATAAGGCCGATTTATCAACACAATATTTAAAGACTTTTAAAAACTTAGATATAGATCGAGAACCCTACTCCCCTACCTTATTAGTTGTTTTTCAAAATGATTTAAATTATTTAGCCAATGGACAATCACTTAAATTAGCTTACGAATTAAATAAAAGTAAGTTAAGAGAAAAATTTTCTAAAATAAAAAAAAATACCTCTTTGGGCATAATTGGCTGTGGAGATGCATTGTTTACTGTTTTTAACTTTATAAAACAGGAATTTAAAAATATAACTGTAACCTCTTTATTTGATAATAATAAAAATATTTGGAATCAAAAAATGTTTGGAATAATCGTTCAGCCGGTAGAAAAAATAAAAGAAGAAAAATGCGATTTATTTTTAATATGCACCTTCAATAAACATAATGTTGAACAAATTTTGTCTCAAATATCAGAATATACTTCTCCTAATAAAATTATTACGGTTTTAAGTATTTGATTTAATTATAATTATGGATCCGATTAAAGCATTTCAATTAGAAAGAGAAAATAATATAAAAAAATTAGGGGTAAATAAAAAGCTCAAAAAAATAGCTGAGAGCTTTATTATAGAATCCAGCAAAATTAAATATGTTTATAATTTTAATTGGTTAGGAAGACCGATTATCCAATTTCCTCAAGAAGTAGTTGTCATGCAAGAAATTATTTGGTCAGTAAAGCCAGATTTAATTATTGAAACAGGCATTGCGCATGGCGGATCAATCATTTTATCGGCGTCTATATTAGAATTAATTGGCAATAATGGACTTGTGGTTGGAATTGATATTGATATAAGAAAACATAACAAAAAGTTAATTGAAGCCCATTCTTTGTTCAAGAGAATCAAAATGTTAGAGGGCTCATCTATTGATATGGGTATATATAATCAAGTAAAAAAAATTGCTCAAAATAAAAAGAAGGTAATGGTGTTCTTAGATTCTAATCATACTTACGATCATGTTTGGCAAGAATTATGTTTATATTCTAAATTAGTAACCAAAAATAGTTATATTGTGGTCTTTGATACTGTTACTGAAATAATACCAAAAGCAGTTTCTAAAAATCGACCTTGGGGTAAGGGTAATAATCCTAAAACAGCTGTTGATAGATTTTTAAAAGAGAATAAAAATTTTATAGTAGACAAAAATATTGACAATAAGTTATTAATCACTACCAATCCTAGAGGATATTTAAAAAAAATTAAATAAGAATGCATCCCACACATAACTTACAACCATTAGTTAGTATCGGAGTAGCAGTTTGTAACGAAGAAAGATTTCTTTCTCAAACTTTAGACTCATTGCTAGCTCAAGATTATTCTAATTTTGAAATTATCATTTGTGATAATGCCTCTACTGATAAAACTGGAGAAATAGCCCAAGAATATGCAAAAAAAGACAATCGTATTAAATATTATCTTAATGAAAGTAATATTGGCGGAACAAGAAACTTTAATAAAACCTTTCTTTTGTCTTCAGGAAAATATTTTATGTGGGCGGGCGGACACGATTTGTATGATAAAAGTTTTATTTCTTCCTGTGTAGAAATTTTAGAAAAAGAAGAAAATGTGATTTTGGTATATGCGTTAACCCATCTCATTGATAATTTAAATAATAAGGTTGGGACTTGGCCTAATCGCCTAGACACTCGCTCTCTAAATCCTTTATTAAGATATCATTTATTTTTTTATTATTTAATGAAAATTCATTATATTCACGGTTTGATGAGACGCGATTCAATAAAAAAAACCGGTCTCTTTAAAGACAATGTATTAAATTCAGAAAATATATTTTTAAGTCAATTGTCTTTAATGGGAGAATTTGTTTATATACCAAAGTTTTTATTTTATTATCGTATAATTAGACCCAAACAAACTGGATGGGGAAATACCACAAGATATATAAAAGCCACATATGGTCAAGGACATCAAAATTATCCTTACATCTTTTATATTTTACACCAATTTTATTATAATATTATTGTTATTTATAAAGCTCCTGTAGCTTGGTATTATAAGCCAATTCTTGTTTTTATACTTATTTTTGAGTTTTTTTTATTGCGTATAAGAATGGCTATTAAGAATTCAAAACATGAGCAATAATCCTCTAGTCAGTATCGGAATACCAGTTTATAACGAAGAAAAATTTCTTCCTCAAACTTTAGATTCATTACTAGCTCAAGATTATTCTAATTTTGAAATTATTATTTGTGATAATATTTCTACTGATAAAACTGGAGAAATAGTTAGGAGATATGCCGAGAAAAATAATCGTATTAAATACCATCTTAACGAGAATAATATTGGCATATTAAGAAACTCTAATAAAGTATTTGCCTTATCTTCTGGAAAGTATTTTATGTTGGTCGGTGGACATGATTTGTATGATAAAAGTTTTATTTCCTCTTGCGTAGAAATTTTAGAAAAAGAAAAAGGCGTGGTTTTGGTGTATGCACTAACACATTTCATTGATAATTTAAATAATAAGGTTGGGACTTGGCCTAATCGCCTAGACACTCGCTCTCTAAATCCTTTATTAAGATAT
Source organism: uncultured Candidatus Saccharibacteria bacterium (assembly GCA_964488085.1). Classification (GTDB taxonomy): domain Bacteria; phylum Patescibacteriota; class Minisyncoccia; order UBA6257; family UBA11618; genus CAZATK01. The sequence continues at coordinate 2,287 of CAZATK010000015.1, read as the reverse complement.
CATTTATTTTTTTATTACTTATTAAAGATTCATTATATTCACGGTTTGATTAGACGTGATTCAATAAAAGAGATTGGTTTTTACAAAAGTACGGTAAATGCGGATTGTATGCTTATAAGCCGTTTGTCTTTAATAGGAGAATTTGTTTATATACCAAAATTTTTATTTTATTATCGTATAGTTAGACCAGAAGAAACTGGTTGGGGAAATATTCAGAAACAAATAAAAGATATATATAGCCAAAAACATCAAAATCATCCCTACATCTTTTATCTTTTACATCAATTTTATTATCATGTTCTCCTTATTTATAAAGCACCTGTACCTTGGTACTATAAGCCGGTTCTTGTTTTTATACTTATTTTTGAGTTTCTTTTAATACGTATGAGAGTAGTTATTCAAAATTTTAAACATGAACATTCATTCATTGGTTAGTATAGGAATGCCAGTTTTCAATGAAGAAAGATTTCTTTCTCAAACTTTGGACTCATTGTTAGCCCAAGATTATTCTAATTTTGAAATTATTATTTGCGATAATGCCTCTACTGATAAAACTGGAGAAATAGCCCAAAAATATGCCGAAAAAGATAGTCGTATTAAATATCATCTTAATGAGAGTAATATTGGCGGAACAAGAAATTTTAATAAAACCTTTCTTTTGTCTTCCGGAAAATATTTTATGTGGGCAAGCGGACACGATTTGTATGATAAAAGTTTTATTTCAAAGTGCTTAAATATATTTAAAGCAGAAAATAAGGTGGTATTAGTATATCCGATAACATCATCAATAGATTGTGAAAATAATAATCTAGGCAAAATGCCAGGAAGATTAGATACAAGAGCATTAAATATATCTCGTAAATTACATTGCATCCTTTGGGGAATACCTAATGGCAACCCCGTGTATGGATTAATTCAAAGAAACGCTATGGAAAAAACATTAATATTTCAAAATGTTTTAGGAATGGACTTAGTATTTCTTTTAGAGCTTTCTTTAGTTGGTGACTTTGCTCATATTTCAGAAGAACTTTTTTATAGAAGGGAAACTCATCTTGAAGAAAAAAATGAAAGCGCTAATCAAAGGCGTTTGAATCATACGCATTTAAAAAAAATAAGTGGCGCTAGTTTATTGCCTTATTGGTATTTAGTTTATAAAAATTTAATGGTAATCAAAAAAATTAATTTAAATAAATTTAAAAAAACAGGTCTTTTTGTATCTATTTTTTTTAATCTTATTATAATATATGGTCTGGCAATGTTGAGAGATTTAAAAAAAATATGGGGAAAAATAATTTGACTAAAAACGATATAGAATTAATTAATAGCTTGGGACAATTTTATCATGGCCATTGGGATTTTAACGGGAATTCTATTAGCCATGAAGAAGGCATGAAGGGCAGGGCTGATTTTCTTTTAAAAAAGGTGCAAGAAATAGTAAAAAATAATTTTACTGATAATGAGATAAAAAAAACGTCTATTATTGATGTTGGATGTTATGACGGCTGGATTATTCATCAATTAAGTCACTTATCCTTTAAAGAAATCATTGGCATTGAACCAAGAATAAATAATATTGCAAAGGGTAAAATGATAAGAAAAATTTTAAACATTAAAACTCGCGTAAAATTTAAACAAGAATCGCTAGAATCATTAGCAAGCCATAAAAAACAATTTGATATAGTTCTTTGTCTTGGAATGCTACATCATTGCGAATCTGTTTTTTTAGCATTGAAACAGTTAGATGGAATATCAAAAAAGATGCTTATCATTAGCGCGGTCTGTTTACCATCAAAATTTATTACGGAAGATATTAAAAATTACATTGAATTAAAAGATATTGCGTATTTCAACCAAAAAAAAATATGCGGTTTAACGGGGGAAAAATACGAATCTGCGTATTCTGACGGATCAACATTTAACAATACAGTAGTTAGCATCCCCTCTCTTGAGTCTTTAGTTATGTATTTAAATATCCTTGGTTATGATTATAAAATCATTGCAAGTCATAAAGATTTTAGTAAATTTATTCCCAAAGACCCAAGAATTTCTCAAGAAGTATTGATTTGCGCCATAAAAAAAGATAAGAAAACAAAATCAAATTTTATGAATAAACTTATAAAAGATTATGAGCGAGGGTTAATAGAAACTAGTATTCAGCCAAATTATGTATTACCAATATATAATTATTTTTGTTTGAAAAAAACCGATATCAAAATAAATTTGATAGCAAAAAAAATAATTAAATACATTAATTCTCCAAATGACGAAAAATTTAAAGATATGTTTA
>CAZATK010000014.1:0-11970 GCA_964488085.1 uncultured Candidatus Saccharibacteria bacterium | reverse complement strand
GAAGGACCAGATCCACCGCTAAAAGGAATCAAGAAATTAAAGTCTAGAGATTTAATATGATCTACGTAAGCCATTTTAGGATTAAGCGGCAAGACAGCGTGGGGAACCGTTAAAATTGTAAAACTAAAAATGACAAACAAAACCATAACCAATTTTAAATTAAAATATTTAAACTTTTTAATTTCAACCAAAAGACTGTATAAAATATCGCTAACAACCAAAATTGCCGGCACAATCATAAACATAAAATATCTTTCTACTGTTTTTGTGGTAAAGTCAAAAGCTACACCATAAAAAATTAGATTAATCAATAAAAACAAATACCAAAACCCGTATTTACTGTAATTTTTCTTATGGAAGAGGCTGAATACCAGAGGCACCGTCAAAAGAGGCGATAACCAAACAAGTGATTTAAATACTTTGAAAACAAAATCAAAATAATGTCTTGAGCCAAAATTTAAAGAATTGAAATCAGCCGCATATTTTAAAACTATCTGGAAGCTTGATTCAAACAAGATAAAAGATAGCCCCGCAAGGGCGGCAATCGGAATAATAAAATATAAAAATCTTCTCCAACTTATTTTCTTACCTCCTTTGATTAAATTGGTCAAAGTAAAATAAGCGACGAAGGCAACTAAAAATAAAACGAAACTTAACTTGGTTAAAAATCCCCCAACCAAAGCAACAACAAATAAGGCCCAATACTTTTTGCTTTTTTGATTTTCTAACAGGTAAAGGTGGGCATAATAACTCAAAAGAATAAAGAACGGTAAAATAGCTCCGTCAATATCAACCTGAAGACTGGCAATGGCGCTATAAATATTAATAACGAACAAACCTGACCCAATTAGACCCACTGATTCTTTGCCAGTAACTTTTTTAAGAATCAGATAAATTAAAATTAAATTTAAAAGACTTAGTAAAATTGGCACAACTCTCAAATAATCATACCCCAAAAGAAGCCCCGTCAGCTTATAAGAATATTCTGGCAATGGCGGATGAGGACTATGTAAATCCCCGAATGCCGGATTAGAAATACTGGCCCAACGATACTCGTCTTGATGATAAATATGACCAAAACCAAGTAAACGCGTAGCTAGAAAAAATAAAATTATAACAATTAGGACTTTATTATTTTTCATTCGTTAAAATTAAAAGAATTGAAACACCGAAAGGAAAATTAATATACCTTAAAAATTTACTCTCAAAATTAAATATACCGTAAAGCAAGCTATTTAAAAAGTTATTATTTAAATCAAAATCCGACTCGCGACTTTTGATGTTGAGCCATTTTGAAATTAACCTGACTAATGCAACCGACGGAAATAAAAAAGTATTGAAGTAGCTTTTTTTCAAAAATTTAAGGTTAGTATTATTCGTAATTAAATTTTGAACTGAACTCATCGTATATCGGCGATAGTGGTGGGCCACTTCATCCTGAACACCCCACATCCATTGATAAGCAGGCACCGTAATTATTAAATAACTGCCCGGTTTTAGTAACCTTTCAAGCTCTTTCACAACTGATTCATCATCCTCAATGTGTTCTATAACATCCATCGCTAAAATAGTGTCAAAACAACCATCCGAAAAATTAACCTCTATCCCACTTAATTGAGATAAATTCTTAGTTCCCCTATTAGTACCAAACTCAATAGCCTCTTTAGAAATATCCGCCCCATAAGCATCAAGGCTTTTGTCCTGAAGTTGTCCTACCAAAAATCCTGATCCACAACCATAATCTAAAATTTTATTATCCTTGCCAATGTCGTACTTTTCTAAAATAGATAAAATTATGTTTCGACGCACCCTAAACCACCAATTACTTTTTTCTAATTCAAAATAGGTTTTATAAAAATCCCTTTCCATAAATAACAATGTACATCTGTCCGACATCGGATGTCATACCGATTTTATTCTAACATAATAGTTTTGAGATTAACTAAATCTAGGTCTTTAATCCAATCTTCCAACTGTAATTTTCTCTGCCATTTAAATATTGGTGTTAATGATTGTTTACAAATAATTGAAGGAAAATTCTTTTTACCGGTATAATCCAATAAACTACTCCATCTATAATTTTCCAAAAATTGCAAAGCTTTTTTATGATTATTAATCTTACCGTCTCGCCATTCTGGAGCAACTAAATCTAGGGGATTAAGATGAATATAGTGGGGCAGATGATCAAAGTGCCTCTCTTCTTCAACTAAAATGGATTTGTATTTCCCTTGAAACAAGGCCCCTTGTCTATCATATTTTATATTAAAGTACTTAGAATATCCCATATTTAACTTTTGCATAAACTTAGAGATCCCGCCTTCAATCTTTGGAGAAAGGAATAAATGATAGTGATTGGGCATTAAACAAAACGCATGTAAATAAACTAAGCATTTTCTAATTCTAGCCTTCTTATTGTCATCTGTACGACATCCGATGTTATACAGATTTGAATTTTGAAATATTCGAGAAGTATTTTCACGATTATCTTCGTCGTTAAATTCATAGAGATTATGGATAAACCTAAAACGATCTTTATCATTGGTAAAGATATCTCGTTTATCAACTCCCCTATTTAAGACGTGATAAAATTCCATAAATTTATGTACGATGTATGTACAATGTACGACATCGGATGTCGTACATTGTGTTATACACTATTTTAAGAATTCTAAAGTTTTATTAATACCCTTGCCCAAACTAATGGCTGGCTCATCTTTGAGCATTTTTTTCATAAAACTGACATCCGGAGTGCGATATTTAATCTCCCCTTTTCGTCTGGCTGGCTTAAAGACCATCTTGACTTCTGGATATATTTTTTTAATTTCATCGGCTAGGTCTCTAATTCTGATTGATCGACCCGAACCAATATTCATCGGTCGGCCGTTTACTTTATCATTCAGAAAAGCCTTGAGAGTTAGACGGACGTTATCATCAATGTAAACAAAATCTCTTGTCTGTTCACCATCTCCGTATATCTTAATCGGTTTACCAGCTAAAGCATTTTTTAAAAATACTGAAACGACAAATCCGGAATCGCCAAAATCCTGCCTTGGCCCATAGACATTAAAAAATCTAACAATTGTCACCGGAATCCCATATTTTTCGTAATAAGCTTTAAAATACTGCTCGCCTAAAATCTTAACTAATCCGTATGGCCATTTACTGTTAAAAGTATCGTCTTCAGCTATGGGCAGCTTCAACGGCTCGCCGTAAACTTCCGAGGATGAGGTAAATAAAATTTTCTTTATTTTATACTGTCTTGATAGTTCAGCGATATTTTTGATTCCTTCAATATCTTTAAAAACATCCAGGGGCCTTTCACTGGTTCTTTTAACCCCAACCATGGCCGCATAGTGCATAACGTAATCTGGCTTTTCCTTTTTAAATATACTTGCCATATGCATAAAATTATTAGAATCTTTCTTATAAAATATAAAATCTTTATTGTTTTTTAAATGACTGATGTTCGATAATTTTCCGTTCGACAGATCGTCCACACAAATAACACTAGCTCCATCATTTAAAACTAAATCGCTCATATGCGACCCCAAAAAACCAGCCCCACCGGTAATTAAAAATTTTTTCTTTGAAAAACTTTTCATATTAAACCTTATAGGACTTAGATGTAAGTCCTTATTTTATTCTCTTCCTTGCTTCATCAATTCCATAAGCAAACAGGTCTTGCCGACGAGGACTGGTAAAATGCTTAAAAACAGTATTTTCAGTAATTGGCCCCTTAATATGATACTTGCTTAACGGCAAAAAATTAAAATTTACTTGGCCCAAAATACAAGAAAGTCCAGCCATTTCTAACAAATAAAAGTTTGCGTCCATAACTGAATTTTCAAAATATTCATTTATTAAATCGGCGGTAATGCATTCTTTATCAAAAAGCAAAAAGTCTGAATTGATAAAATCAGCCCTTCGTTCAATCAGTCTATGTTTTAGAAGATACTCTTCAGTCACACCCAATTCACATCGGCCATGGTTCTCTGAAACTAGAGCCTGATATGAAGTTTTATCTTCAACAAAATCAATCACCTCTTGGGGCTTGGAGTAAAAAAGAACATCATCACCCAGAATCATAACCTTGGAAGCTTGAGCAAGTAATGGAATATCGGTCAACTTGAGCAAAAGATTACTTCCTGTTCGCCTCATTTTTTTTGCCTTTTCAGACAAATCAGATAGATTATAAACATACTCGTCAGCTGTTTTTCTTGAAATAACCTCCAAGCCAGAAAATTTATCTTTCAAAACACCTATCATCTTTTCGTCAACAGTCCCGTCACTATGAATTACTATCTTGGGACGCAAATTGGAGTGAAATAAAAATGCTTTCAAACAACAAATTAACATCCATAAGTTGCCTTTCTGGGAAAGTATGTGGAGTTCAAAATCAGGTTGAAGCGAAAATCTAACCGGTTTTTCTTTAGCAGCTAAAAAATCACCCCAATATCTATTTTTAAAATATTGAAAATAATGCCTAAAATTTAATTTTGAATATGGACTATATTTGTGATTAAACACACGGCCGGCATAATATAGTTCACGTTTTATATTTCTCACCATAAATACCATAATAAATAATATTAGGAGTTTTGCCTAGCTATATTGTTGCTAGCCCAAACTGATTATGATAACCTAAAGAATCATGAATCGTCTACTACTAATTGACTTCGAACAATCTGATATTAAAAAATTGCTCACATCTGCAAACCAGTTAACAAACCATTGGGGGTTTATTGACATCATAGGACTCCCTAATTCAGTTGATACTCGACCGATTACCGAAGGCAATGTGACTGTTCACGCTTCGTCATCCAGGATAATTAAATTTTTCTGGCCAGTTTTTGTTTTTAAAAAAGGATTAGAGCTTTTTTTAAAAAACAAATATGATCATATTCTTGTTCGAGAACACCCTCTACTATTAAGTTGTGCCGCCGTCCTTTTATTACACAAAATTACTGATAAGCCTTATGTTGTAGAAATTGATCGACCGCAATCTTCAAAATTGCTTGAAAAAATTGAAAAGTTTTTAATGCTAAACTTTTTTCGATTTGAGGCCAAATTTGCAAAGGCAATATTAACATCGGAACAAGCTGATAGCGCTAATTTTGTTCACCAATGTAGCAAACAATCCGGTAAAGTAATATGCTTACCCAATCTTTCCAACAACAATAATTCACAGGAGAAACAATATCCGAAAACATATGGAGCAACTTTAAAACAACTTTTCATATAAATTAGGACTTACACAAGTAAATCCTAATAAAAACAATGCAAATAAAAAAAGAATTATACTACGCAAAAAAAATAATAAAAGAATTGACCTTTAGTCAAAAAGTGGAATATTTTAAAAACAGGATGCTGGGACCAAGTTTATTGGCAAAAACATCGCCTTTTTTAAAAAAAGGCCAACCCGTTTATGAACTTCATGTCTTATGTCAAAAAAGTGACGTCTGGATGTTAACTTGGTCTCTTAAATCTCTGCTCTTCCACTCGACATTAACACCCAAAGTAATCATCCACAACGACGGTTCGTTGGACCAGTTTGCTTGTTACCACCTCAAAAGAATCTTCAGCAATATAAGGATAATCTCCCGCCAAGAGGCTGATGCAACCGTGCTACCGAAAATTCCCAAAACATCAAAATTATACAAATACAGATCGGAAGGACACCCTCTTTTATTGGACCTAATCGATCCTATAATTTATGCGGAAAATGACAAACTTGTGGTCCTAAACTCTGATATTTTATTTTTTAAAACACCGAGAGAAGTTGATGATTTTATAATCAACCAGAGTGATACGGATGTTTTGGTCAGCCGACAACCCAAATCTTATGTGATGGCTATATCATCTGACTACGTCAATAAACACAGTTTGATACAAAAAGAAGCCGGCTACATAAATTGTGGTATAACCTTATTGAATCGCAAAGCAATTTCTCTTGAAGATTCAGTAGATTTTTTCGAACACTGTCTTTTACCAATAAAAGATTACCTGGTAGAAGCCATGGGCTGGGTTGCTCTTGTCGGAAAAACTAACTTTAAATTTCTGCCCGATGATACTTATCACATAAAAGGAATGCTCCACGAAAACACCATTGCTAAACATTTTACCAGCGGACGGCGTCATGAACTTTACGGTTACGGCATAGCCCACGTACAATCTCAAATAGAAAATATTAGACATAATATTTAGATTATAATCAAGGTTGACTTTATTATCTTAAAAATAGACAATGATATGGTTTTAAAATCATCTAAATAAATCCCGCACCTTTCAGTGGGGGTATTGACCCCGTTGAAAGGTGCGAGATAAAAAGTCATGAAAAATAAAAACGAGTCAAAATTTGTTCCCATTAAGAGCAGAATTAGATATGGCGGAGCCGTAATTACCAACCAAGAAATAAAGGCCTTGTTGGAAACAATAGTAGCCAGCGGGGGGTTTAATTGGACGATCGGCCAAAAAGGTGAGGAATTTGAAAAAATACTTTCTGATTACACAAGACAGAAATATACCATACTTACAAATTCTGGATCATCGGCTTTACTTATAGGATTACTGGCCTTGCATTTGCCTAAAGGATCTAGGATTGTACTGCCTGCCACCACCTTTCCTACAGCATATAGCTCTATTATATATGCCGGACACAAACCACTGGTTATAGATTCCAAAACTGAAACCTTTAATATTGACGAAAAAGAGCTAGAAAAAGCTTTTGAAAAATATGATAATATCAAAGCCGTTATAGCGGTAAACATAGCTGGCAATATCCCAAATCTTAAAAAAATAAGGGGGATCACAAAAAATCACAATGCCAAGTTAATTTTAGACAACTGCGACGGATTTGGCGGTTGCTACAATAATAAGTCAGTTGAGAGTCTCGCCGATGTTGCCGCAACCTCATTCCATGCCGCACACATTATCACCATGGGTGAAGGCGGGGCTGTTTTCACTAGCGATCCTGAAGTTGCCAACAGGGCCCGCCAATATCGTGACTGGGGCCGTGAGGGCGGTGACGATAAGCCAACAGAGCTAAAAGATCTTCCGGCAGACTATCCCAAAAGATATAGTTATCCGGTTCTTGGTTTAAACCTTAAACCACTAGAACTTCAAGCCGCGGTAGGAATTGTTCAGTTTAAAAAACTAGAAAAATTTAAAGCTATGAGATCAAGAAATTTCAGATTACTAAACAAAATTTTCTCAAAATATCCTGACCATTTTAAAGTTATGAAGCTAGAGAGCGGAGCAGAACCATGTTGGTTCTCCTTTCCGATCTTAGTTACCGGTATGCCCAGAAAGACACTAGTAGATACACTGGAAAAAAATAATATAGAGACCCGCCCGATATTTTCCGGAAACATTCTAAGGCATCCGATTGGAAAATGTGAATCTCTGGGTAACTGCTCAAATGCAGATGAGATTCTTAAAAAAGGTGTTTTTATAGGCTTATCGCCCAGAACAACGCCGGACATGATACGTTTTGTCGGAAAAGTGATTGAAGACTTAATCAGAACTGTATAATTATGGCAAAAACAGAAAGTAAAAAAATTCTCATTGTTGGCGGAAATGGATTTGTCGGATCATGGTTATCTGACCTGTTAAAAAGTTCGTGCCAAGTAATCAGTTTTGATTTACAAAAACAATTTAGTAATTACCCAAATGAAAAAGCAGCTAAAATTCTTGGATTCAGAAAAAAGCTTCTCAAAGGTGTAAAGCAATATAAGGGCGACATAAGGAATTTTTCTCTTTTTAGCCGCATTCTTAACAATGAAAAACCGGATGTTATTGTTTGCCTTTCCAGTATACCCATAGAAGGCTTTAAAGATGAAAAACTCCAACTTGAAACAGAAGTAACTGGTATCTCTAATATTATTCATGCCAATAAAGAGCTCGACGCTAAAGTTGTTTTTATGTCTTCTTTATTTGCCATTGGCCACTTTGATCATGCCATAACAGAAAATTCTCATCTAGCGCCAATTACAAATTATGGCATTGGAAAAGCTACAGGAGAACATTTAGTGCGATCTTTTGCCAAAAAATACGGCATCATTAGAACAACTTCTTTATACGGTTTAGGCGATATTATTAACAGAGCCCCACAAATAATTATGGAGAAGGCACTGGAAGGCGGCGGAAACCTTTGGATAAACAAAGCTCCGCTTTTAGACTTTATTTATGTCAAAGACTTAGTTGAAGGAGTAAAAAAGGTAATATTTCACAAAAAGAATGAGACTTTTAACATCTCCGGCGGCAAAGCCCTTACTTTAATTGACTTCGTTAAAACGGTAGAATCTTGCACTGGCAAAAAAATGGATTATGAAGTTCGTTCTGTTAATGACCGCACCAGAAGAGGAACTCTCGTTAATGATAAAGCCCGTTTAGTATTAAACTGGCGACCCCGCTACGATCTTACTGAAGGTATCAAGGACACCATCAAACTCTATCAGGAACACATATTAACCAATAAAATCTAAAATAGTAGCTACTCTTTTTTGCCAGGAATACTTTTGAACATCTTCAAGGGCTTTGGCGGCTTTATTCTTGGCCTCCTCCTCATTTTCAAAAACATAAGTGATTTTGTCAGCTAACTTTTTTGCATTTCCTGGTTTAACCAAGAAAGAATTTTGATTATTCAAGACTTCCCTAAAAGATGGTAAAGCTTGAGCCACAATTGGACAGCCAGAGGCCATATATTCAAACATTTTAAGAGGCGATGTATATTTTACTGAAATTATATCAGACTCATTTCCAGTTAAAATTGCGCAATCAGCTGCTTTTAAAATATACGGAACCTGTTTATGGGGAGAGAGTCCGAAAAAAATAGGCACGAGATTAGGATGCATTTCATCTTCAATATTTTTTAATTCTTCTTTCAATAAATTAATATCTTTTATCTTTGTACCGCCAAAAACAAATAGTAAATAATTTACATTTTTACCACAAAGATATTTAGCTGTTTCTGAAAAAATACTAACACCTTTCCAAGGGAAAAGTTGACCCACATACACGGCAATTTTTTTTCTAGCAAAAGATTCCCAATGAAGATCACTATAGAGTTTTTTTCTTGCATCGACCTTATCTATGCTGACTTTAAAATCATCTGGATCAATTCCGTCTCTTGCAACTAATATACGAGAAACTTCTATGCCAAATTTTACTAAGTCATCTTTCAAGCCATCAGAGATAACTACTATTTTTTTAAAATGACGGTAAAATCTTTTTTTCTTACTTGAAAATCTGTGACATTCAAAAATAACATTTCTATTTTGCTTACTTAAAATGTAAGCAACCCTCTCGTCTCTGGTATAATAGATGTCCGTATTTTCTTTCAATGCTTCATGAACTAACACTTTGGCTGAAATATAGTTTTTAATAAGAAAAGATATTTTATCTAAAAAACCTGGGAGATAAAAATCTTTTAATTTAATTACTTGGTCTGTAAAGTTATTTTTTACTGAGTAATACGAAAATATATCTTGATTTATGGCCAGATTTTTACGGTAAGGATATAATAACTTTACTTTATGTCCATTATTAGCAAAGGCCTCGCACATTTTGACGATTTGAATACCGTATGCCTTCTCTGTCGGTAGTCTTAGGTTGGCTAAATATAATATCTTCATTTTAAACTTCTTAAAAAAGTTTCTAATTTTTCAGCGACAATCTGATGACTGAAATTATTTTTAATAAATTCGCGTCCAGCCTCGCCCATTGATTTTCTTAAATTATAATCGCCCGTCAAATGAAGAATAGCTTGAGCAAGTCCTAAAGAATCTTCTGGTTCAAGAAGGATACCAGTTTTGCCGTCAACAACTAAGTCCTCAATTGATCCTGTTTTTGTTGATATTACCGGCAACCCACTAGACGATGCCTCGGCTATGGAATAACCAAACTGTTCTTCCCAACCGCCATATTTTTGTGAAGGATAAACGAAAATATCAGAATTAGAAAAATATTCCGGCAAATTTTTATTGTCTATCCATGGCAAGATCGTTATGTCTTTATCTGCCCCCTTTTTAGAAACATAATCTTTTAACTCCCCGCCTAATGGCCCAGATCCTACTATAAATAAATGTAAAGAATTTTCTTTTTTCCTGGCCTCAAGAAAAGCATCGATCAATCCCAATAAACCTTTTCTATGATCTAGGGCCCCGACAAACAATGCTATTATTTTATTCTCTAAGCCATAGCGCTGTCTAAAATCTGAACTAATTCCCGGCTTGAATCTTTCTGTATCCATACCCGATACAGGAGCTACCAAAGACGGATAATTATTAGGTAAATACGGTTTGATAATTTCTAACGACTTAAGATTACCACAAATAACGCCGTCACTTAAAGATATGTTTTTTCTTATCAGCCATTCTGTAAGTTTAAGCTTTAACCCAGAAATACGACTTTTATAATCAACGTTCTGCCACGTAAAAAAAATGTATTTCAAACCCAGTTTCTTGGCTATTCTGGCATTAAAATAAGTGACGAGAAGATTTGGTTCTGATACGGAATATAAAACATCGCCCTGACTAGCAATTTTTTTTAAAATATTTTTTGTAGCCAGCATCCAGCCCTTAAGCTGCCCCTTAATAATAGGGTAATGAGAATGGAAAAAGCGTGCCTTTGTTGGTATTATTTTAAACTCCCCGTTCACTTCAGCCCTCATAACTACTTTGCCACCTTTCATTTTCCACACTTCAGGCAAAATAAAGACGAGGTCATCCTTCTTTTTAAAGTAATCAAAAACCTGCCTATGTCGTTCACCAATATATGGATAGGATGTGATAAAAATCATTTTTTATTTAGGATAAATATGAATTGATAAGTATAGCTTAGTGGAATAAATAACCAAATAAAACGATAAAACGCTCGCCTAGCTATTCGTATTGGATTTAAATGCTTAAATATTTTAACTGATTGCCAGGGCCATGGGTCATGATAAACATTTTTAATTACTAAACCATGTTTACCAAAAAATTCTTTCCACTCATCGTAGCTTAGAAGAGTTTCCTTCATATCTCTTTGTTTAGTGCCATATTCCCCTCTAAACTTCCATAAAAAATAATTTCTATTCGGAACAACTATCATATATTCGGCATTTGGTTTTGCAATCCTTATCATTTCAGACAGTCCCTTATCCATATCTAGAAAATGCTCTAAGCTCCCAAAACAAACAACATAATCAAAAAAGTTATTTTGAAAAGGCAGATTCTCACCTGCGGCAACTACTAAGTCGGCATCGGGAACATTTTCTTTAGCCACTCTTACGGCTTCGGACGATATATCGGTCCCATAGGCTTTTAGGCCAACTTTTTGGGCAGCTTTTAGTAAATGCCCGGTTCCGGTTCCGACATCCAAAATATTTCTACCAGGGATTGCGCCTAAATAGGCAAAAACTTGCCTATAATAATCAAGCGGGCGCATTGCGCCAATCCCCTTCTTTCTATAAATTTGATCGTAATAGCTTACGACATCTTGTTCTGTGGGCATATTAGTAAATTTTTTTAGCCTTGATTGCAAATGCTAAAGAAAATAGCTCTGGTTTTATTTTTACCAGCATTTTCATAACTGACCCAAGTAGTGGACTATCTTCCCAAAAAGTTGTAAAAACTTCTTTTTCTATTTCTAATCCGCAGTTTTTAATCAATAAGTGAATAACTTTTCTAGTCGTCCAAAAAATATGGCCCTTCCTGAGCGTATTATTCTCTGGCACTCTGCCTAATAAAACCTGAATTCTAGCTGGCAAAGACACAAAATTGGGTACACTTATATAAACATAGTCACTTGCCACCCTAACAGCTTCTTTTAAAACTAGCTCTGGCTGAAACATATGCTCTAAAACATCAAGCAGAAAAACAGATTCAAAAGAATTATCTGAGAATGAAAGTCTCTCTGTAATATCAGAGAGTACGCATTCAATTCCATTTTCTTTTGCTTTCTCAATGGCTACCGGGGAGATATCCAATC
>CAZATK010000013.1:5603-11976 GCA_964488085.1 uncultured Candidatus Saccharibacteria bacterium | reverse complement strand
GCTCGCGCTATAAAAAGATCCAGATTTTTAAGTTTGTTGCCATTTGTTAGAAAATAGCTCTTAGTTTCTAATGATTAAATTTCTAAACAGTTTCGATAACCTCATTTTTCAACAAATCCATAATCTGACAGGTAAGTTTTTTGTTTCGGATTTTTTAATGATTTTTTTGGCACAATATTTGCCATATCTTTTTGTTTTGGCTTTTATTATTTTAATTTTTTATAAAAAAGATTGGCGGACAAGATATTATTTTATTTTCCTTTCTTTATTATCTTTACTAATATCAAGAGGATTAGCGGTAGAAACTATACGTTTTTTTTATCCTAAATTAAGGCCCTTTGTAATGTTAGGGCTTAATCCATTAATCAACCAATCATCCTCCGCTACTTTTCCTTCAGGGCATGCGACATTAATATTTACTTTAGTGACAGTAATTTTTTTTATGGAAAAGAAATGGTTTTGGTATTTCCTCTTAGCCGCCGTTTTAAATGCTATTGCAAGAGTTTATGTGGGAGTACATTGGCCAACGGACGTGATCGTAGGCGCTATTTTGGGTATTAGCGCAACTTTTTTGATTCAAAAGTTTTTGATATCAAGAAGTGACTAATGGGCCAATTTATGGTAGGTTTAGTGGGTGAAAATTGTCTATGTTGATGGCTTCAAAATAAGGAATACTTTAGATGGTGACTTTGGCGTTTTACACAAGAATTCTGATCATATCGGCTCTTTTTCGCCAAAATTTTATATACCAAAAGACGAGATTTGGGCGGATTTTTCATTTAAACAGGAAATAGATCTTTTTTTGAAAATTGACGATTATTACGATGACCCTAAAAATTTTCAAATAATAAGCGATTACAAAAAAAATAAATTTAAATTTATAGACGAAAAAAGGGGTTATATTAAATCTCTTTGTGAAAAAGGAGCAATTCCTAATTTTGAAATTAAGAGAGAATCATTGGAAGACGGATTAAGTATAGTTTATGTTGATGGTTCTGTAGTAAGAAAATATATTGATCCAGAATTTATTTTTGGCGGTCACAGTTTTGTTTATTCTTATGTGCCGGAAAAAGAAATTTGGGTGGATAATTTAATGAATCCTCTAGAATTGCCTTATATTATCTTGCATGAAAAAATAGAAAGAAAATTGATGGAAAAAGAAGGAAAAAATTATGACATAGCTCATTATTTCGCTACTGCTTATGATAGAGAGGCAAGAGAAAAAGATGGATATGGTGCGTATTCGGGTAATGAAAATTATAAATGGGCCGATTTATCAAATGAAGAAATAATAAAAAAATATGTCATCTCCTGAAGAAGAAAAAATAAAACTCGATCCATTTTTTCAAAGTCCCGGTTTGTGCGGTCCTGCTTCATTAAAAATGCTGTTGTCTTATTTCGGCAAACAATATACAGAAGAACAATTAGCCAAGCTAGGTTCCAGTACCATTGAATCAGGCACTGAGCACGAAGGCATGATTCAAGCCGCTAAAGAAATCGGTGGTTTTGTTTTTATGAAAGAAAATGGAACGATAGAAGAGTTAGAATATTTTATTAGAGAAGAAAAATTACCGGTTATCATTGGTTGGTTTGACAGAGACGGAGATCACTATAGCGTTGTTGTGAGTATCACCGATAAAAATATAATTATTGTTGATCCTGCATCTAGGGAGCCAGAGCGTTGGTTGGACAAAGCCACCTTTTTAAGAATTTGGTTTGATTTTATTGGCGAAGATAATAAAACGGTTTCGTGGAATTGGTTTATGGTGGTAACTTTTGAAAAAAGAAAATTTAAACTGAAGGGTGGGTATTATTACTAATTATGAATTACGGATTTCATCGTGTTATTAAGCCCGTGGGGGTGGTGCCTCAAGCTGCCTGGAAAATAAATAATTATCCCAAAAAACTTCATTTTTCGGAAAAAATAATTAATGTAAAGCTTTTAAATCTGGATTCTACCAGCATGCGTCAATTAAAAGAGGATTATGATGATATCGGCGCCAGAATTTTAGAAATTATTAAAGAGAGGGGGAAAATGCATAATCCCATAACGAATTCCGGCGGTGTTTTATTGGGCGAATATGACGGTAAAAAAATAATACCTTGGACTTCTTTAAGCGCTATTCCTTTACAATTAACTGAAATAAAAGAAATTCACGAACATGGAATAACGGTAGAAGGAACAGCCGTTTTATTTGAAAGTTATCATTATTCTGAAATTACATCTGGAATGGACTGGCGTTTGGCTATAACGGCTTTAGACATTGCCAGTCTTCCGGTTCAAGTAAAAAGAATTGTCAGAGGCAAAAAATTAAAGATTCTAATTCTTGGTTGCGGGAAGGCTGGATTGGCCGCCATGGCCACTATCAAAACTTATTCGCCTCAATCATCTATTTTAGGAATTGACATAAAAGACTTTAATTTTAAAAAAATAAAAAACTACGGTTTTACAAAAAAATTAGCCAAAATTGACGCATCAGATGCAATGGCGGTTTTAGATTTTGCCAAAGATTGCGATTTAGTTATTAACTGCGTAAATATACCAAACACTGAAGCGTCTTCTGTTTTAGCTGCTAAAGAAAGAGGAATGGTTATATTTTTTTCTATGGCCACTCAATTTGATAAGGCGTCTTTAGCCACTGATGCCACCGGCAAGGATGTAGACTTGATAATTGGTAGCGGTATTGCAAGAGGAGAAGATAAGGAGATATTTAATCTTTTAAAACAATATCCACAATTATTCGACAAATATTAAGGGTTTGACCCCGTACCGAGCCGAGCACTGCGCTTTTCACAACGCTTGAATTTATACTTTGTTATATAACTAATTAAGACATTTATTATATAACTCTTCCTACAAGAAAAGCGGTTAGCGTTGTGGTGCTCGGTCTGGTAACGGGGTGAATGTGTTAAAATTAAGTTGTGAAAGATAAATATCCATATTTTTGGATTGTTCCTGTTTTGGTTGGCTTGGTTTTTATTTTTTCTAATATTTTTTGGGTTATTCCTTTTATTAATAGCGTTAAGGTAGATGCCGAGCGTTACCAACTAGCAGTGGCAGAAAGAATCGCAAGTCAGTCCAACTTTTTTATTGAACAGAAATTAAGAGCATTGGGGGAGCTGACCACAATCTTTATTAGAGAGGACTCTAAAAAAGTAAAATTTTCCGATCTTGTAGATAACTTTTTAAAAACCAATCCTGATTTTTTGAGCGTTAAATTAACACCAAAATCTTCTCAAGAAGAAGGCTATTTTTTGGGCTCGGTTTTTATTACTAATGATAATAAAATGGCCGTTGCATTAAGCTTGTCTTTAAATTTTATGAAGCAAGACGTTGAAGCTATTATTGATTTATCCGATTTCATTAATTTAATTAGTCAAGAAAAAATAGGAGAGAGAGGGTATGTTTATATTTTAGACGAAAAAGAAAATATTATTTATCACCCCTTTGAATCTTTAAATATAAATTCCGAAGATGTTTTAACGGTTGTCACAAAAGCAAGTAGCACGGGATGGATATTTGTAGTAGAAGTTCCAGTAGAAGAAGCCCTGGCAAAACAAACTTATGCGGTGTCTTTAGCAGCTGTTTTGATGGTAATCGGTCTTATATTTGTTGTTATCTTGCTTATTAATTTTAAAAAGTTATTAAATATCGCCTTAAGAGAAAAAGCTTTAAATGACACTAAAAATGAATATATTTCTTTACTTGCGCATCGTTTAAGAACGCCATTGTCTTCTACTAAATGGAATTTATACACCTTAATGAATGGCGATTGGGGGGGATTAAATGAAAAGCAGAAAAAGTTTCTTGAAAGAAGTTATGATTCTAATGAGCAAATGATTCATTTAATTAGAGACTTATTAAATATTGCTAAAATTGAGCAGGGATTATTTGGTTTCAAAATGGATAAAACGAATATTACAAAATTATTGGAAGAAGTTATAAAGGAATTTAAATTACCAGCTAAACAAGCCGATGTGCGTTTAATTTTTAAAAAATCATCGTCTAGAATTCCTCATTTATTATTGGATGCGGAGAAAATGCGTGTTGCTGTCGGTAATTTAATAGACAATGCCATTCGTTATAACTTGCCAGGAGGCAAAGTTGATATTATCCTTAAAAAAGAAGAAGATACGATCAAGATAAGTGTTAGTGATACGGGAATTGGCATACCTAAAAAAAATCTGGAGAATTTGTTCTCAAAGTTTTTTAGAGGAGATAATGTTATAAGAATGCAAAAAGAAGGTTTTGGTTTAGGATTATATATGGTGAAAAATATAGTGGAAGGGCATGGGGGAAAAATCACAATTCAATCTGAAGAAAACAAAGGATCAACTTTTTCAATTATTTTACCGGAAAAATGAGCAAAAAAATATTAGTTGTTGAAGACGATAAATACTTAAGAGATGTTATCGTCGAAAAACTTAAAAAAGAAAATTATGATGTTATTGAGGCCATAGACGGTGAAACGGGCTGGCAGTTAACCGTGAATCATCATCCCGATTTAGTGATATTAGATATTATACTTCCTGTTTTAAATGGTTTTGATTATTTAGTTAAATTGAGTGAACAATCTGATCTAAAAAAAATACCTGTTATTATATTAAGTAATTTAGGCCAGGCAGAAGATATAGAAAGGGGGAAATCTTTGGGGGCAAAAGATTATATGATTAAGGCCCATTTTACTCCTGATGACTTGATGGAGAAAGTGAAACAGTATATTTAAGGAATAAGACAAACACTTCATTTTCCTAGCTTTTTAGCGGTTCTAAAGTGTTGGGCTATGGGGGGGGGCTTGACAAGATTATCAATATCGATTATAATAAGGGCAGAACCTAAAATAGTGCGTAAAAAAAGTCCACTTCTTTCTCTCAGTACTGGGAGATGGGGGTGGCCGGGTTTAGTAAGAAAGCCTAGCGGCGGGGTGGACCACACTAAAAAGTTAAGGTCTTCCCCGTCAGCTGTAGGAGGGAATCGGCCGGACGCATGCGCATGCGTATCCCGAACCGACAAGCTCTCTTAGGTCTTTCTGAAGCTTACCGCTCCGAGGCTCTGGAGGCATCCAGAGTTGAAGAGGAATAGCCTAAAAATCGCCCACCCGTACCGCACGGGTGGGCCTTTCTATTTTTTGTCTCTGTTGGTCGGGGTAGTGGGAGTTGGACCCACCGTCGCGCCCACCCCAAGGGCGAATGTTGCCGCTACACCATACCCCGTATATTTTATTTAGGATATAATTTTTAGGTGGAAAAGACAAATCAAAAATCTAAACCAAGACATCCTTTGTTGATAAAAAAACAAGCTATTGAGTTGAGGAAACGAGGAAAAACTCACAGAGAAATCGTTAAAGAATTGGGAATCAGTTTGGGATCTGCTCATTTATGGACTGGTGGAGTTGTTCTTTCAGTGGAGCAAAAAATAGCAATTAAAAAACGTAGGCACTATCACAAATTTACACCAAAAGAAAGGGAGATTGTATTAGCGAGATTGAGAAAGGTTCAGCTGAAGAGAAGGCAGTCTGATAGTGATTTGTTGGAAAAAATAAGAAATTTTTATAAAACAAATGGAAGAATTCCCCTTAAACGAGAGTTTAATGCGCTCAAGATTTTTAGACAACGTTTTGGGAGTTGGAATAACGCTATTCGATTAGTTGGTTTTGATCCTAATCCGGTTTTATTTGCTAAAAAGTTTATTTCAAGAGATGGTCACAAATGTGACTCTTTCACAGAAAAGGTCATTGATGATTTATTAAGTGATAATAATATTCAACATCAAAGAAACTTTTGTTATCCAAATACTAAATATACTGCCGATTTTTTTATTGAACCTAATATTATCATTGAATTTTTTGGTCTGGCAGGCGTCCAAAAAGCCTATGACAAAATAATTAAAAATAAAAAAGATCTTTGTAAAAAGCTCAACTTAGAGTTAATTGAACTTTATCCAGCGGAAGTTTATCACAGTGATAAATTATCATCTATTATTGATCTACTTCGTTCGCGCTAACGTTCTCAAACATTTAGTGCAAGCCAAAACTCTCTCGCCATCCGCGAGTCTTGTTTTTTGTAAATTAGGATATTTACGACTCCAGTTAACAGGATTATAGTGGCCACGCAATAACTTTCTAGCGCCTACCATAATAGAGCCCTTTTTGCATATTTCACAGTGTCGCATAATGATATAGGATATTATCACAATGTCCGATATTGCACAACAAATTAAAGATAAGCTAGATATAACAGATTTCCTCAAAAATTACATTCAACTCTTGCCTGCCGGCAAAAATTTTAAAGCTCTGTGCCCTTTTCATAAAGAAAAAACGCCATCTTTTATGGTTTCTCCTGACAGGGGTTCCTGGCATTGTTTTGGCGGTTG
>CAZATK010000013.1:0-5503 GCA_964488085.1 uncultured Candidatus Saccharibacteria bacterium | reverse complement strand
AAACAAACTATAGAAGAATTTGAATTAGGATATGCTCCTAATGCCTCCGATCAATTACTGCGATATTTATTAAATAAAGGGTTTAATGTTGTTGATGTAGAAAGGGCCGGTCTAATTTTTAGAACGGAAAGAGGAACTTATTGGGATCGTTTTCGTGGTCGCTTAATGTTTCCTTTATATAACTCTTTTGGGAAGGTGATTGGATTTACGGGACGCGTTATGCCGGATGCGGCTCGTCCTGAAATTGTCGAAGGACTGGCTAAGTATATAAATTCTCCAGAGACCCCTATTTTTAATAAATCAAAAATTTTATACGGCCTGCATAAATCTAAAAACAATATCAGAGAAAGTAATTCGGCATTATTAGTTGAGGGGCAAATGGATTTTTTAATGACTTATCAAAGTGGTATTAAAAATGTCGTGGCAACTTCCGGCACGGCTTTAACCAATGAACATTTAGTTACTATCCGTCGTTTAACTGATCAAATTATTTTAAGTTTTGATAATGATGAGGCGGGGCAAAATGCTATTGAACGTACTATTGATTTGGCATTAGCGCATGATTTTTTAGTTAAAATATTGAGTTTGCCGGAAAAAGATCCGGCTGATATTGCTCAACACAATCCTGATTTATTAAAACAACTTATTGCATCCGCCAAGTCTTCCAGAGAATTTTATTTTAATCGTTATTTAAATAATAAAAATGATGATTATCAAATGAAAAAGGGTATTAGGCATGTATTGGCAAAAATAAAAGTTCTACCTAGCCAAGTTGACCAATCTAATTGGATAAGAGAGTTGTCTGCTCATATAGGCATGAATGAAAGATCTTTGGTTTTAGAAATGGAGCAGTTGCCCGTGATTTCCACAAAAATTAACAATGAAAAAAATTCTTCAGGTAAACTTACAGAAAGTGAGGTTTGGTCTCGCAAGCAATTAATAGCGCAAAGAATTTTGGATTTAGGCGGCGCGCAGGAATTATCTTTATTTGCGGTTGAATTATTAAAAAACCCAACCCCCCCATTATTGGCTTTAAAAGTTTCCTTAGACAATAGCGAATTGTCTTCTAAGGAAATTGAGAAAGAAAAACAAGAATTAATTAAGCAATTAAAATTGGAATTTTATAAGGAGAAATTTTTATTGCTTAAAAGCGCCATTGCGAAAGCTGAAAGGGAGGGCGATTCAGTCGTTTTAAACAATGTCTTACGTGAATTTGACAACGTTAGTCGCCAATTACATAATGTTATAAATGAAGAAAAATAAGGTAAAAAAGAAGAAAAATATAAAGAAAACCAAGCCCCACAGTAAATCCACTAGCCGACGAACCCTTAAACTAAAAAATAAAAGCTTTGTAAAAAATGAAATTAATTTAAAGCA
The DNA here is from genome assembly GCA_964488085.1 of uncultured Candidatus Saccharibacteria bacterium. Lineage (GTDB taxonomy): Bacteria > Patescibacteriota > Minisyncoccia > UBA6257 > UBA11618 > CAZATK01. The sequence continues at coordinate 4,126 of CAZATK010000013.1, read as the reverse complement.
ATTAGAGGAATTAATCAATCGTGGCAAGGGACGCGGTTTCGTTACCGATAATGAAGTTTTATATTACTTTCCTAATATAGAGGAAAATGTAGAGTTTTTAGAAAATATTTATAACGAATTAGAAGGGGCTGGAATCAAGGTTGTAGAGACCAATCAATTGATAGAGGTTCCCAAAGAGGATGAAGTAGATTTGGAAGGTGTTGGAAATCTTGAGAGTGAAAATCTTCCAGATGCTGTTCAGGCCTATTTAAAATCGATCGGTAAGACAGAATTACTTACCACCGAAGATGAAAAAGAATTAGCTAAAAAAATAGAAGCTGGTGATGAAGATGCAAGGCGCCGTTTTATAAAAGCAAATTTACGTTTAGTGGTTTCTATCGCCAAGCGTTATGTTAATAGAAGTCCTAATTTAAATATTTTAGATCTTATTCAGGAGGGCAATATAGGATTATCGAGGGCTGTAGATAAGTTTGATTATCGCAGAGGTTTTAAATTTTCTACTTATGCTCATTGGTGGATTCGTCAGGCCATTACACGCGCTTTAGCTGATCAGTCTAGGACCATTCGTATTCCCGTGCATATGGTGGAGACAATTTCTAAATACACCCAAGTCAAAAGGCGTTTGTTTCAGGAGCTGGGCAGGGAACCCCTTGCCGAAGAAATAGCCACCGAAATGAATGTGCCAGTGGAAAAGATTTACCACATTCAGAAGATTTCTCAAGAAGTCATTTCTTTAGAGTCGCCTCTGGGCGATGAAGATGAGGACTCTGTTTTGTCAGAATTTATTCAGGACGAAAAATCATTAACCCCCCAACAAAGCGCGGCGCGGGCTTTATTGAGAGAAAAAATTAAAAGTATATTGGTGGACTTAACTCCGAGAGAAAAAGAGATTTTGAATATGAGATTTGGATTAGAAGATGGCATAATGCATACCCTTGAAGAAGTGGGTAAAAAATTTGGAGTTACAAGAGAAAGAATTCGTCAAATTGAGGCTAAATCTTTAATTAAAATAAGACAGCACGATAAAGCTCATACTTTAGAAGGCTACTAGCTAATAGGGGTCAAATATGCTATAGTAGAAGCATATGAAAAGGGCTATTAAATCGGCTTTTTTTGTGGTTTTATTGCTACCGATATTGGCATTAGGAAGGACTGCTTATCCAAGTTTACTACCCAGCAATCCGTTTTATTTTACTAAAGAAAGCGTGCGTGGTTTGCGTCGGGCCTTCACTTTTAATTATATAAGCAAGGCCGATTTGGAATTGCGTATCGCTGATGAGAAATTAAGCGAAATTCAAAAATTAATTGATCTTGATATCGAAGATTCAAATTATTTGGAAAATGCCATAACAAATTATCAAAATAATTTGCAAGTTTTAGAAACCCATTTGTTGTCTATAAAAGAGACTAACCCCGCTATACTAAATCCGTTTCTTGATAAATTAGTTGATTGGTATATAAGACATGCGTTGGCTTTTGACCAATTCTCCAATGGAAATAATGAAATTAAAGATATGATAACAAGAATTTTGGTGTCATCTTTTAGTAATTTACAAACCGTCGGTGATTTTAGAGATAGAGTGAATAATATATTAATGGTAAATAGCGACTTGGTTTATGAGTTAAGAATTGTTGAAGCTGTTTCTGATTTGGAAAAATATATGACTTCAAAAAATTTATGGATTGAATGGTTTGGTTTAAAAGAGGATTTATTAATAGTCTTTGCCAATCGTATTGGTAAAAATGAAGTATCATTTAGGACATTAGAAAATTTATCAAGTAATGGATTAGTAAGATTAAAAGTTTTAGATGAAGCTAGAGAAAAAGTATCAGATGCAAATTTAAAAAGCCAAATTAGCGTATTACGCCAACAATTATTAAATAAATATGATTTTTTAGGAATAATTGAAGGATCAGCAGTCGCTTCCGAAATTAATAATGTTCAAAAGTTAGTTAATAATATTGATGCTAAAAATATTGGGAATTTATTGGATCAGATTAAATATTCTTTAACGCAGGCTCAAAAGTCGCTTGCAAGCGGAAACTATAGCGTGGCTTTTAGCCATTCAAGTTTAGCTAATGCTTTAATCGGTGGCCTATTGTGGGATTTGTCTTTAAACGCTGAAGACAGGATGAGGGAGGTGGTGATATTAAAGAGGGAGTATGATAAAATACCGAAGCAGTCGAATAATTTAGTTATAGAAGGGAAAATTATTGCGCTTTCTGAATTAGTGAAAGATCGTCCTTACGATTCTCGAGTTATTCCCGCTATTCGAGATATTAAATTCATGCTAGCGCAGATGCGTTAATGACATCTTTAAGCTCTCAAGAGATTAGAAAGAAATTTTTAGATTTTTTTGGAAAAAAGGGGCACGTAATAGTGCCTTCTTCGTCTTTGGTTACAAGCGACCCATCAGTTCTTTTAACTACTGCCGGAGTTCAACAATTTAAACCGTATTATACAGGACAACTTGATCCTAAAAATGATTTTGGTTCTAATCGTGTTGTCTCCGTTCAAAAATGTTTTCGTACTACCGATATTGATGAGGTGGGTGATGATACCCATCTTACATTTTTTGAAATGCTCGGCAATTTTTGTTTTGATGATTATTGGAAGAAAGAGGTAATTGAATGGGGCTATGAATTTATAACTAAGGAATTAGGTATTGATCCGGAACGTGTTTCTGTAACAGTTTTTTCTGGAACCGAACAAATTCCTCGTGATGATGAGTCGTATAAAATCTGGCATGAACAGATTGGTTTGCCGGAAGAAAAAATAAAGTTTGCCTTGTGGGATAATTTTTGGGGACCAACTGGCAATAGTGGTCCGTGCGGACCAACGACAGAAATTTATATTGACGGCGTGGAAGTTTGGAATATTGTTTTTAATGAATATTTTTGCAATGGCAGTCGTGAGAGTTTATTGGCGGGAAATGCTTTAATCCGCCGGCTGGCGGAAGAGAAATTAGAAAAAAATGGCATTGACACTGGTATGGGATTGGAGAGATTAAGCGCTATTGTTCAAGATGTTTCTAATGTTTTTGAAACTGATTTGTTTAAGCCATTAATGCTTAGTGGCAATAGGGTCTTAGCGGATCATGTCCGCGGTATTGTTTTTTTGATTGCTGACAGTGTGCGTCCTTCTAATAAAGACGCAGGATATATTTTAAGGCGTTTAATAAGGAGAGTTATTGTTATTAGTGAGGCATCCATTATTAAAGATTTATTTAAAAAAGTGTTAGATGTGTATGGAAATTTTTATAAAGAGTTAAATTTAGAAACAGCGATCTCTGTTTTTGAAGAAGAGAATGTTAAATTTAGCAAAACTTTAAATAATGGTTTGAAAGAGTTAAAGAGATTGAACGTCGTAGATGCTTCGTCCGCATTTAAGTTATTTGAAAGCTTCGGGCTTCCTTATGAAGTAATAAAGGAATTGGGTGGAGAAAAAACTAAAGATTTAAAGAGAGAAGATTTTGATAGGGAATTTAAAAAACATCAAGAAATTTCTAAAGCTGGTGCTGAAAAAAAATTTGGTGGCCACGGCCTGATTTTAGATACAGGAGAGTTAAAAGCCGGCAATGAAGAAGAATTAAAAAAAGTAACTCGCTTGCATACAGCTACTCATTTATTACAGCAAGCTTTGCGAGATGTTCTTGGCGACGGGGTTCAACAGCGCGGTTCTGATATAACAGCAGAAAGAACGCGTTTCGATTTTTCTTTCAGCCGAAAGCTGAACCCTGAGGAGACTCGAAGGGTTGAGCAGATTGTCAATGGGAAAATTAAAGATGATTTACCAGTAAATTTTCAGGAAATGTCCAAAGAAGAAGCGATGAAAACGGGAGCACTTTTCTTTTTTAGAGAAAAGTATCCGGAAAAAGTTAAGGTTTATTTTATAGGTAATCCTTCGATAGGCTCAGGACACGTTTACAGCGCGGAGTTTTGTGGAGGACCGCACGTAGCGCATACGGGCGAAATAGGAAAATTTAAAATTATTAAAGAAGAAGCAGTTGGTTCCGGAGTGCGTAGAATACGTGGCGTTGTAAATTGATTTTGATAATTAAACCCTATATTCTATGGAGTAGCTACTTAACATTTTTGGGAGAGAATTATGGAGCTTGCAGAAGAC
>CAZATK010000012.1:0-15257 GCA_964488085.1 uncultured Candidatus Saccharibacteria bacterium | reverse complement strand
TATTTTGATATTTTTTTAAAATATCTTTTTCCGAGCTAAAAAGTTGAACTGGTTTTTCAATGAGATCGTCAAAGTCGAAGGCATTATTTTTCCGCAACATTAATTCATATTCTTCAAATATCGCTCCATTAGCCGTATTCTTATCTGTTTCCAATAATTCGCTTTTTATCTTTGAAATCTGATGTTTAATAATTATCGGATTATATTTATCTTTACTGAAATTAAGATTTTTTATCGCCTGTTTCAGCAAGAACATACTGTCGTCCTCATCAAAAATAGTAAAATTGCCGGTCCGCTGAAAATATTTGTGTTCTTGCCTTAAAATTTTAGCCCCAAAAGAATGAAATGTGCCTACAAATAAATTTTCAATTTCTCCAATCCTTTTTTTCATTTCGTTGGCGGCTTTATTGGTAAAAGTAATAGCCAAAATATTTTCTGGCTTTATTCCCGATTCAATAAGATGAATTATGCGATTAGTAAGGGTTTTGGTCTTACCCGATCCAGCGCCAGCGGCAATTAAAAGAGGGCCTTCTTTGTGAGTGACGGCTTCCAGCTGTTTATTATTGAGATTGCTTAAAGGGTTCATTTTTGATACAATAATATCCATTAGTACTCAATGGATTCAAAACTTATTATTAAAGAAAAAAACCGTTTCAGCGGTCGTTTTTCTTTTAGGAGCTTCGCTTTTTAATCTACTATTTTTTGGCAATATTAAGCAAACGCAAGCCAGCAATTATTCGCTTGGCGGGCCAACAGAATCTGACGCCTTTGTAAGTTTACACGACTCTTTTTCGTTTGAAAGTGATTATGCGGAGAGCGTGATGTTTTCCGATGGTTCTTTGCTAAGCCACGGCAATTCCATTGATAGTTATGTTGAAGAAAGCGGGTTGATTGATCTTAAAGAATATTTCTCTATTCCCACCACCGGATGGAATTGGGGACAATTACATAGATACAATGCTGTAGATATTGCCAATCGCTGTGGCAAACCAATATATGCCTCTGCAGAAGGATTAGTAAAAGAAGCGAGGGATGGGTGGAATGAAGGATATGGAACTTATGTTCTTATTAATCATGCAAATAATACTTCTACAAAATATGCTCATAATAAAAAAAATCTGGTCAATGTCGGTCAATATGTATTGCGCGGTGATTTAATCGCTCATATAGGAAACACCGGCAATGTGCACGGCGAAACCGGCTGTCATTTGCATTTTGAAGTACGCGGAGCTAAAAATCCTTTTGTTAAGAAATGAGAAATGTCACGGAAAATGACACTTCTCACTTTTCTATAATAATAGGCGCACGGCTTTCCCTGCTTGTAGTTTCAGCAAAAATATAGCCCAAAGCAAAACTTAAAGTTATCAATAAAGCCACGAGGGCTATTTTTGTGTATTCTTTTATATATTCATTAAAAAATTTCATATTACAAAATATACCATATTGCCCTATATTTACCCTCCTTCGTCTCGCCATCCGCCTCCGCCAGTTGGCGGATGGGACGGAGGCGGACTTCGGAAGGGTTATTTTTTCTTGAAAAGAAATAAACCCCGCACCTTTTATCGATCCTGTAAACAGGGTTTTAACCTCATCGATAAAAGGTGCGGGGTAAAAAAAGCCCGGGCGCTTGCGCGCTCGGGCTTGTTGCCACCGTCCCTAGCAACTGGGATCTCCTTGGACTACGACAGAAGGCTGTCGAGATAGCTCCCGACCTTGCGGTCGGAATCTTCCCGGTCGACCTTCTTCTCCTCATCAGTCCTCTTGACCTTCTTCCCATCCGGACGAATCGCGGGAGCGCTGATGAACCGTATCCCCTGCGCATAGGAGAAACTCGGAGCCGGCCGCGCCCTCTTGCCTTCCCTGAAGCGCTCATCGAGCGCTTCAAAGCTCTTCTGGCCGATCATCGTCCTCAATGTGCCCAGACAGCCGCTGTTGTTCGGGTAAGCCCGTTGCTTCACCCGATCAATGTAGAACTGGGTCCCGCAGAACGGACCTATGAGCTTCCCGTTGAAAACGAGATATGCTCCCAGTTCCATGACCTCGTCGGCCAACCGCGTACGCCGAACGCAGAGGAAGCTGCGATCGGTCACGGTGAGCTTGTCTCCGGAAGAAGGCACCCACGACCGATCGCCGAACGCCTCCTCCTTGAAGACTTCGTAGTCAATCAAGACGGAGGCATAGGGCTGGAAGGCACGACCACCGTTTGGGCACTGAGGATAGGCGCACTTGTACCCATTCTTCGCCCTGTTCGGACCGTCGTTGTCGGCCCAAACGAACGGACCGACGACCTCTTCTTCCGTCAACTGACGATCGAGCATCTGGCTCAAAGTCGTCAGATTGGGGATGTCGAGGTTGTAGTACTGCTCTTCCTCGTGAAGCCTCTTTGCAAGCTCCCTGGAAAAGGCGTACACCTGTTGGACAACGCTCTTGGGGTTTTCGACGGCCTTTTCGGCCTCTCCACCCTCGACCTCACGACTCTCGACGATGGGCGTATGGTCCGGCGCCACATCCACATTGAGTGGGAGACTGTCCCCAATCTTCAAGGGCATGGTGGTCCCCGTCGATCCGCTCTTTCTTCCTTCTTTCCTGGCCATCTCAAACCTCCTCAAAAAAATAAAGGTACTAACATTGTCCAGCGTTACATACGCTGAATCATGGCCGTATTGTAGCAGACCATTAGAGAATGTCAATACCCCGTTAGAAGTAGCCTCGCCAAGGTCCTTCGGACTCGTTCGCCTCGGGCGAACGAGCGAGACTTCTAACGGGGCAAGCCCCCTTTATCATATCTGGCCCGATCGGGCCAATAATGATAAAAGAGTGATGAGAACTAAACATCAACTTGCATCAATATCCTAATTCTTATAAAATATAGCATATGATTCCTGAAGAATTAAAAAAGTTTGAGTCCATATTATTACAAAGGAAAAAAGAGCTTGAGCAAGAATTGAAAAACACGCCCCTTGTTACAGAAATGGGTAACGATACAGAGGGAGCAATGCTTGACGAAGAAGCCGATGAAGCGGAAGAGATGGGCGCTAACTATTCCATAAAAAAATCTTTAACAAAAACGCTAAACAGCGTTAACGCGGCTTTAGAAAAAATTAAAAACGACACTTATGGCAAATGCGAACAATGCAGTAACGCCATAGAAACAGAAGTTCTGGGAGCTGACCCAGAATCTCATTTCTGTAAGAATTGTAAAGAATTATAAATTGACTTTTCAATTTGCTTTGATATATTCTGTCGCTAATTGTGAATAATAATTTCTCTAGGATTTTTTCGGCAGAATTAGAAGGCATTGAAGCGCGCTTGGTAGAAGTTGAAACGGACTTACATGTTGGACTTCACGCCTTTAGCATTGTAGGACTTGCCGATAAAGCCCTATCAGAAGCCAAAGAAAGAGTTTGTTCCGCGTTAAAAAATTCGGGAGTTAAACCGCCCAATAAAGAAAATAAAAAAATAGTGGTAAATCTTGCTCCAGCCGATTTAAAAAAGAACGGCTCGCAATATGATTTAGCCATTGCCGTTGGTTATTTGCTCGCCACTAAACAAATAAAAGAGTTTCCCGCTGAAGACAAAATGTTTGTGGGCGAATTGGCGCTTGATGGCTCGCTAAGATCAATCAATGGGGCTTTAAATACCACTCTTCTTTGCAAAAAATTAAAATTTAAAACTATATTTGTACCCCAATCCAATGCTGAAGAGGCCGCCATTGTAAATGAAGTAGAAGTTATTCCCATCAAAAATTTAAGCCAATTAATATCGCATTTGGAAAATAAAAAAGAAATTGCGTCTCAACCGTATATTCAATATTCTCCAAACAGCACAGATAATCTGATTGATTTTTCAGAAATTAAGGGGCAAGAAAACGCAAAGAGGGCGTTAATGATAGCGGCGGCTGGCGGTCATAATGTGCTAATGGTTGGCTCGCCGGGCGGTGGCAAAACAATGCTTGCCAAAGCTTTAATTTCTTTGTTGCCTACCCTTTCAGAAAAAGAATTAATAGAAGTAATTCAAATTTACAGCGCGACAGGCCTTCAAAAGGAATTAATCATTGGCAGTCGCCCGTTTCGCGCGCCTCATCACAGCGCTTCAATGCCAGCTGTCATTGGAGGCGGCGCTCATCCTCGACCGGGAGAAATAAGTTTGGCGCATAGAGGAATCTTATTTCTTGATGAACTACCAGAGTTTCATCGCGACTTACTGGAATCATTACGCCAACCCTTAGAGAATCGCGAAGTTTTAATTTCTCGCGTTAAAAACAATCTGTATTTTCCTGCTAATTTTATTTTTATAGCCGCAATGAATCCTTGCCCGTGCGGTTATTACAATGACGATCAAAAAGAATGTATATGCACCGCAAATTCTATTTTGCAATATCAGAAAAAAATTTCCGGCCCGCTTTTAGACAGAATTGATATTCAAATCAATATCCCAAGAGTGGAGTTAAATGAACTAAGAAGTAAAAATAGCGAAAAAACTAGCGCTCTATTTAAAGAAAAAGTAATTAAAGCTCGTTTAAAACAATCTCAAAGATTTCAATCCTTAATTAATTCTGAAATGACCTCTAAACAATGTGATCAGCTCATTCAGTTGTCAAAAGAAGCCGAAAAATTCCTAGAAACGGTCTTTAAAAAATCTCTAGTTTCGGCACGCGGTTACTACCGTGTATTAAAAGTTGCTCAAACCATTGCAGATTTAGATGATTCAAAAATAGTGGAAGAGAGACATTTATCAGAGGCGTTTAGTTATAGATTGAGAGAGAAGTAAGCGCTACGAAGCCCCAAGCGCCAATGACCAAGTTCCAATAAAATCCCAATTTTTAAAAAATCCCAATACGCTAACTAACGGATTGGGGCTTGAGTCATTGTGGCTTTATTGGTCATTGGTCATTGAGATTTGGGAATTAAACGTGGTATTTCCTCTTAATCTCCCCTTCTAATCCCCCTTCCCGCCCCAATCGAAATTGGGGCGAGGCTCGCCCAATTCATTGGGCGGCAAATTCTCTTATTTAATAAAAAACTTTTCCTTTATTTTAGATTCTACTCTAAACTCAAATTCTTCTTTTGTTCCCTTAGCTGTTTCCGCCAGTTTTTTTAATTCACTTTCATCCATTTTATTAAGTTCTTGAATTCTATTTTTGAGCGAATCATCATTGTTTTTATTTGGGTCATCTAGAATTTCTTCTAAAAGCACTGCTAAAATTTGCCCCACTTTTGGCCCGGGTTGCAGATTACCTAATTTCATTACATCATTGCCATCAATATTAAGCATTCTAGTGTCAATGGGGTCTGCTTTAACTTTTTCAATCATAAATAAAAGATGACGCAGTTTGTAGGGAACGGCTTTGGGAACTCCGGAACCAATTCTATCCGCTTCTCTCACTCTGATAAGATCGTCTACATGCTCCGGACCAACTTTACGCAAAAAACGGCGCACTCCCGCCTCACTTACCTCGCCAACATTATAATAAAACAAATGACAACGAACTAAATGAGCAACCTTTTCAACAATTTTTTTAGAAAAATGTAATCTATCAAGAATAATCATGCTCATTTTAGCCCCCACTACATCATGGTTATAAAAAGTACTGTCCGGACCATCCCCTTTCTTGGTGCGAGGTTTACCAACATCATGCAATAATGAGGCCAAACGAACTTCTAAAGAATAATTTTTGCTGGCGGCATAATCTAAAGCCCTGATATTATGTTCAAAGACCGTGTAGATATGATGCTTGTTTTGCCCGACATCAACTCCTTCAAGTAATTCCGGAAGAACATATTTTAATAAGCCCAAATTCAACATCTGTTTAATGCCGTCCATGGCCTTATCAGCCATAATTAATTTAATAAATTCGTCTCTAATTCTTTCCTTGGCAATTGCCTCTAAAAGAACGGCGTTCTTTTTTATTGCTTCAGCTGTTTTTTGTTCTATAATAAATCCTAATTCCGTTGCCAACCTAACCGCTCTCATAAGACGCAATGCGTCTTCATTAAATCTTTCATCGGGATTGCCAACAGTGCGAATGATTTTATTCTTTAGATCTTCCTGGCCATTAAAAGGATCGACAGTCAGTGAATCTTTTAAATTTAAAGCTATGGCGTTAATAGTAAAATCTCTTCTAGATAAATCATCTTCAATAGTTTTGGCAAATTGCACTTTATCAGGATGACGCTTGTCTTTATACGCTCCTTCCCAACGATAAGTAGTTACCTCAATAATTTTTAAAGCAGAATCGGCAGAATCAGTTTTAACCGCTACCGTCCCAAATTTATTTTCATAAACACTGTCGGGAAAAATCTCTTGAACCCTCTCCGGCAAAGCGTTAGTGGCAATATCCCAATCTTTTGGCTGACGATTTAAAAGCAAATCTCGCACACAACCGCCCACTAAAAAGGCCTCGTATCCATTTTCATTGAGTTTTGTAAATATATTATCAATCCCGTTAGAAGTCTCGCTCGCGCCTTTGGCGTGAGTCCGAAGGACCTTGGCGAGGCTACTTCTAACGGGATCAATCTCTTTAATCTTTTTTGTCTGCATTTTTAAATAATACAAGTTAATAGGCTTTATTTGCCATATCTTGACAATAAGTTTTATATATGATATAGTATGCGTGTTGTTGCTTGAAACGTTTTTTATGTCACGGAGGAGGTGTGTGATGAGGTACAAGAATCGAGGACCGTCTGGTTTGAGTGGCTACCGGGCAATGCAGATCAGCATTGCCGATTTCAACTTCAAAAGGTGGCGATTGTTCTTCGCGGTACGAGAACAGAGCCCGCGCGCCAAACTCAGCCACGGCATCAGCCCGGAACGGATCCGGGCGGCCCTGGCTCGCCCGCAGGCGGCCCGCTCTCGAATGAGCAGGAAGAAGACCTAGCCCACTGCCTCGTCAACACGATCCCCCGCCTTCGGCGGGGGGTTTGTTTTTAAAAAGCTCTGGCTTTAGACTTAGGATTAGCTTACAATGCGAAACAAGTCCTCGTAGCTCAACTGGATAGAGCACCTGGCTTCGAACCAGGGGGTTCCGGGTTCAAATCCTGGCGAGGACGCATATATGAGAGCCCCTATAGCTTAATGGTAAAGCAGTTGCCTCTTAAGCAATTGACCAAGGTTCGATTCCTTGTGGGGGCACAAAATAAGGAAAGAGGGTGGGATTGATCCCGTTAGAGATAAGCCGCCCCTAGGTGGCTGCCGCCACTCGCCATAGGCGAGGGCGGATCTCTAACGGGATTGACAACAATCGCCAATTTTGTTATATTGTGCGGAGCAAATTCATTCAAAACCCGCAACAAAGGAAACGCACCAATGAACATACTTGAGCTTCTGCAAAAACAGATCTCCACTCAGTTCCCTTCTGCTAATACCGATATTGCTCCACCAACGAACCCCGCCGTTGAAAGCTGGCTCCTCAGTGTAGCCCACAATGGCAAACTCGTAATCATTGAATGGGAGCAGGGACAGAAATTCGGTATATCCGATTACTCCGAACCAAACGGTGGTAGATATGGCGAAGGACCGGATGAGAAGTTTGACGGAATTGAAGCCACCTTTCAAAGAGTTATTCATCTGCTCGGTCATTAAACTTCCTCTTCGATTACTATGTCCCGATCCGCCATCCGTCAACTGACGGAGGCGGATCGGGATTTTTCTTTAAAAAAGAAAAAGCGATGGCAATTTGTCCACCGCTTTTAAATGCGCTCGGAGGGACTCGAACCCTCGACCCACGGATTAAAAGTCCGTTGCTCTACCAACTGAGCTACAAGCGCATTTAGACCCGGAAGGAATCGAACCTTCGACCTCCGGCTTATAAGGCCGCTGCTCTAACCACTGAGCTACGGGTCCGAAGCTAGTCAGCATTATAAAATATATTTCATAAATGTCAAAGTTTTACTTTTCTAATTTACTTAAGCAAAGTTTTTTTGCTATAATAGGCGCGTGTTGAGACTTGATACCAATCTCTCTCTAATAAAAGGAATAAATCGAAGATTGTTATTCCGAATTAATAAATTGGAAATAAAAACAGTAAGGGATCTTCTTTGGCATTTTCCGTTTCGTTATGAAGATTTTTCTCAAATTGTAAAAATAGCCGATCTTTCGGTTAACCAATCCGCCACTATCCAAGGCAAAATTCATAAGGTCTCGGCTAGAAGAACTTTTCGCCGGCACATGATTATTATAGAAGCCATAATAACCGACGAAACTGGTGGTATTAAAGCGATTTGGTTTAATCAACCTTATCTTATGAGAACTTTATCAACGGGATTAGTGGCTAATTTTGCCGGCAAAATAGTTGCTTCTGAAAATGACATCTACTTAGCCAATCCTGTTTTTGAATCTTCCGGACAAGAAACTAAACACACATCCGGCTTAATACCTGTTTATCCAGAAACTAGAGGACTGACATCAAAGGGCATAAGATTTTTGATGAAGCCAATTTTAAAATATCTGGATAAGATAGAAGATTTTATTCCTGATGAAATTTTAAAACAAAATGATTTACCTAATATCAATAATGCCCTTAATAACATTCACTTTCCCCAAACTTTGGAACAGGCGCAAAGCGCAAGAACGCGATTTGCCTTTAATGATTTATTTTTATTGCAATTGAGTAATTTAAAAATAAGAATGCAATTGGCAAAGGAAACAGCTTTGCCTGTAGAAATTTTCAAGAAAGATTTATCCGAATGCTTGAAAGAATTGCCGTTTACTCTTACTTTATCTCAACAACAAAGTTTGCAGGAAATATTAAACGACATCCAAAAACCTCATCCAATGAATCGCCTCTTACAAGGCGATGTCGGTTCTGGAAAAACAGTCATTGCCGCAATTGCGGCGATATTAACCGCTAAAAATAATTATCAATCCGCTTTTATGGCGCCAACGGAAGTGCTGGCGCAACAACATTATAAAACTTTTATTAAAATACTGGGAAAATTAATAGATAAATGGCAATTAGGTCTGGCTCTACTGACCAGCGGAGAGAGTTATTGCTATTTTGGGGAGGGCATGGAGGCAAAAATACCCAAATCACAATTGATTAAAAAAATAAACGAGGGAAGAATAAATATTGTTATCGGCACTCACGCCCTTATTCAAAAAGGCATTAGTTTCAGCCGTCTTGCTTTTAGTATTGTGGACGAACAACATCGTTTCGGTGTTAAGCAAAGAGATGTTTTGATAAAAGACAAAAAGGTCATCCCCCACTTTCTTTCTATGAGCGCCACTCCCATTCCAAGGACTTTATCGCTGACAATTTTTAGCGACTTAGATTTATCTATTATTAATGAATTGCCCAGCGGGCGAAAATCTATAGTCACTAAAATAGTAGCGCCCGCTAATAGACAAAAGGCTTATCAATTTATTAGAGAGCAAATACAAAAAGGCAAGCAGGCCTTTGTTATTTGCCCTCGCATTGAAGTTACCCCTGAAGGGGGAGGTAGTATAAATTGGGCAGGAAACGACGCGAAAACCGTTAAAGAAGAATATGAAAAGTTAACTGCTCAAGTTTTTCCTGATTTAAAGTTAGCGATGCTTCATGGTCGTATGAAAAATACTGAAAAAAGTCGAATTATGCAGGAATTTAGCCAAAATAAAATTAATATTTTAATCGCAACATCTGTTATTGAAGTGGGAGTAGATTTCCCCAATGCGACAATTATGGTTATTGAAGGAGCAGATCGTTTCGGTCTTGCTCAACTCTATCAATTCCGGGGCCGAGTTGGTCGAGGAGAAAGCCAATCTTTTTGTTTTTTATTCACTGATTCTGTTTCATCAACAACGCATCAAAGATTAAATTCTCTACTAGAAGCTAAAAACGGCTTTGAATTGGCCGAAAAGGATTTAGCTCTTCGCGGGCCGGGAGAATTTTTAGGCCAAAGCCAAACGGGATTGCCGGATTTAGCAATGCGCTCTCTTAATAATATTGAATTAATTAAAATGGCAAGAATCGCGGCTTTAAAAATAATTAATATAGACCCGGGACTTAAAAAATATCCTCTTTTAAAAGAAAGAATAGAGCGATTTCAAGATAAGGTGCATTTGGAGTAATTATAGCCCCAACAATTCCAACGCTTTCAACAATCCCCCGTAAGAAGTATTAATAATTAAATAATTATTAAACATTCCATAATTAAATGAAGCGCCGGGCTGGGATAACGGCACAAAACGATCAGAGTAAAGATTTTTCACCTGTCCGGTTCTAAAGGGCGAAGCATTGCCCGGAGGAGAAAGAAATAAATTATTAAAAGAAGAATATTCCAAGCCCCCCAGCGCATTATTAAGAGTAATCATATCAACTTCAGCACTAGGTTTTTTAGACACTACATATCCGGGCCACACTCCTTTGTCATCGTAATATAAGTAAGCGGTAAAATCGTCTTCAAAGACCTCTTTTAAGGCGGTTTTCAAATTACTAGTTGCAAGCTCTGGCATTAAAGCAGAAGCATATTCACTAAAAATAATTGGGGATTTATTAGCATCAGTTAAAAATATCTCTTTTAATTCACCAGAGTTTGCAGGACTACTTACCGCATTTTGTAAGGCAGTAAGTATTGAAATGATGCTATAGTCCGAAATCATTACTTTAGTTAAAGAATCATTAGAAAATCTGAAATGCGATTTATGAGACAAACTTAAAACGGGAGCGGGGGTTGGAGCCGGTGATGGAGCTTGTTCTGTTACGTCAGCCATTGGAGCATTATTAAACAACGACATTACTGTTTCAGAAAATAATGGCCAAACATAATAATAACCACCCACGGCCACCGCTCCAATGATTAGAAGCGCAAAGAGCCATAATAAAGCTTTTTTCGAACTGCCACTTGTTTCAGTTACTTCTTCTTTTGATACAATTCCGGGCGTTTGGGTCTCCGGCTTTAATAAGGGACCTATAAATTCCGGCACGGGTGCCGAACCTCCTGTTTTTTCAACAGAACTAACATCCGACTCCATAGTTCTTAATTTTATTTCTGGAGTTTGCGGTGACGACGGAACTTGGGGACTATTTTGATTTGATCCGAAGGGCTTGTCCTGAGCCGAACCGAAGGGTTGAGAATTGTTTTGATCCATAATATCAATTTTATCATAAATAATAAAAAAGCAAATGTTTTTATCTTAACCCCGCTAACCCTTTCAAAGAAAGACCTATTCTTCCCTCTTCAACACGAATTACTTTAGCGCGAACAAAATCTCCCATTTTAATGACATCCTCCACTCTTTTTACATAACCATCTTTTAATTCAGAAACGTGAATCATACCATCTTTATCAGGACCAAATTCCACAATAGCGCCAAAATCCATTATTTTTATAACAGTTCCTTCCACAATATCGCCAATTTCATATTCGTGGGCAATTGCTTCTACTTGCCTCATAGCCAATTCGGCTATTTCTCTACTGGGAGCAACGACATAAACTTTTCCCTCTTGTTCAATATCAATCGTAGTAGCTCCAGTTTTAGCAATAATACCGTTGATGACCTTGCCTCCGGGACCTATAATCTCGCCAATTTTAGAAGGATTAATATTTAAGACCAAAATAACTGGCGCGTATTTAGAAATTTCTTTGCGAGGAGCTGACAGTGCCCCCTCCATAGCTTGCATTATATGTAATCTAGCTTTTTTAGCTTGGGCCAAAACTTCTCCCGTAATTTTTGTAGTAATACCTCCTATTTTTACATCCATTTGGATGGCATTAACACCGTCTTTTGTGCCGGCAACTTTAAAATCCATATCTCCATAATGATCTTCCGGCCCTTGAATATCGGTTAAAATTTTATACTTGGTCATTGGGGTTTGGTCATTGGGGTTTTCCATCATTAGTCCCATAGCAATGCCCGCCGCCATTTTCTTGATAGGAACTCCAGCATCCATAAGAGAAAGACAACCAGCACATACAGATGCCATAGAAGATGAGCCGTTAGAAGAAAGTATTTCAGAAACCAAACGAATAGTATAAGGAAATTCTTCCTTAGAAGGAATAAGGTTTTTCAATGATTTTTCCGCTAAAGAACCATGCCCGATATCTCTTCTGCCCGGACCCCTAAAATTACCGGTTTCTCCGACGGAATATGGAGGAAAATTGTAATGTAATATAAATCTTTTCTTTCCTTGTAGGACAATGCCTTCAATCGTTTGTTCAGAATCTGGCGAGGCAAGAGTTGTAATTGCCAACGCCTGAGTATTACCTCTAATAAACAAAGCTGAGCCATGCAATCTTTCAAATAATCCTACTTCTGCGCTTAATTCTCTAACCTCATCTAATCTTCTGAAATCAGGCCTTTTATCTGATTCAATAATATTTTTATGAACTATCGCATCTACCTCATTTTCAAATAAATGATTAATCATTGCGACTATTTTTTCATCGCCATTGCCAGCTAAATTATTAATCAAATTCTTTTGCAATTCCGATAAATTATTATTGCGCGCTGTTTTTTCTTTAACATAAATAGCGCTTTCTAATTTGTCTTTAAGAAAATTATGAACTTTTTCTTTAAGGGCTGAATCCGGCTCCGCCAAAGCGACATTTGCTTTTGTCTTTCCAAACTCTTTAACAATTTTATTTTGCAAATCAATAAGTTCAGCTATAACTTTTTGCGCTTTCTCAAATTCACTTATAATTTCTTCTTCCTTAACATCCAAGCCCTCCAGCTCTATCATATTAATTTTATCGGCAGTGCCAGACACAAAAGCACTCCATCCGCCTTTTTTTATAGGAACACCAGCCAATGGACCTCCCCACGGGATGTCAGAAATAGCCAAAGCGGTTGATGCCGCTAACAAACCAATAAAAACTGGGTCACAACCATCCTCTAAAGATAAAATGGTAATTACTACTTGAATATCGCGCCTGATATTGTGATTAAAAAGTGGCCTGATAGTACGATCTATCATACGCCCCGAAAGCACCGCATTCTCTGAAGCCCTGCCCTCTCTACGCATATATTGATTACCCAAAATCTTACCAACGGCATAAAATTTTTCTTCAAAATCCACCATTAACGGCATATAATCAATATCCCTATCTTCTTTTCCCATGACAGCCGTGGCCATAACCACCGTTTGTCCGTAATAACCAAAAACGGCCGCATTGGCCTGTTCCGCTAATTTAGAAATCTCTAATTTTATGGGTTTGCCGTTAAAACTGATTTCAAATTGTTTCCTGTTCGTCATCATCTTTTTTATTTTCTTTTTTGAACATCAAAACTCTAGAAAAGTCTTCCAAATTTATAAACTTATCAGCAACTTCTTTGAGCTTGCTAGATGTGCTTCGCTCAAAAGCCGCCACTTCTACAATACGACCGGTTCCCCATTTTAAATATTCAACCAAGGGAATGAAATCTCCATCGCCTGTTACCAAAATCACCACATCCAAAAAACTGGACATTCTTATAGCGTCTACCGCCATCCCCACATCCCAATCGGCCTTCTTAATTCCCCCCGGGAAGATTTGAATATCTTTCATTCTTAACTCAACCCCAGCTTTTGTAAGAGCATCAAAAAAAGACGCCTCGCCTTCAGTGGAATCGGTTTTGACTACATAACCAACGGATCTGATTAATTTCCGGCCACTTACTAATTCTTTTATAAGCTCCTTGTAATTTACTCTTGATTGAAAAAGGTTTTTAGAAGAATGATATAAATTTTGAACGTCAATAAAAATTCCTACTCTTTGTTCTTTTTTTTCTGATGCCATATTATAATTCTAGCTTTTTTACTAATGTTTTATACTGTTTATCGCTTTTTTTAGAAAGATATTTTAAGAGCCGTCTTCGTTTTCCTACCATTCTCAAAAGACCCCTTCTGGAATGATGGTCTTTGGGATGATCTTTTAAATGATCGGACAATTCACTGATTTGTTTGGTCAATAAAGCAACTTGCACACTACTTGAACCAGTATCTGTTTCGTGAATTTGATGCTCTTGAATTACTTTTTTCTTTTTTCTTATAGTTAACATATTTATTAAATTAAATTTACAATTTTCAATTTTAAAATAATGCGTTTCTCTTGGGGCTTAATGGATTCAATAGTGAAATCGTAGCTCTTGCCAATTTCTAATTTATTTTTCATTTCTTCTAAACTGCCAAAATCAGAAACTTTTATCAGCCCTTGAAAATTTTCATCTAAATTTATGACAGCGCCAAATGGATTGAGACGGCTTACAACGCCGGAAGTTATCTGGCCTTCACTATATTTATCCCCGACCTTTTCCCATGGGTTAGGCTTAAGGGCCTTCATCGACAGGGAAACTCGATTATCTTTAATTTCTATAATTTGGGCATTAATAATATCATTTATTTTTACTAATTCTCTTGGATTTTCAATTAATTTGTGATCAAGTTCGGATATATGAATTAATCCTTCAATGTTGGGATCATCGGCAAACTTAATGAAAATACCGAAATCAGCAATACCGGAAACGATTCCGCTAACAACATCCCCCACCTTATACTTGCTTAACTTTTCTTTAATATTCACATCCGCCATTTCTCTTTCAGAAATAATCAATTTGTTATTTCTCGGATTAAAATCAATGACCTTTACCTTTAGCTCCTGATCCACTAATTTCTTTAATTCAACTAAAATCTTACCCGGATCGCCATCAGCCACCTTTGGATAATGATCGGTCGCTAATTGAGAAACCGGCAAAAAAGCCTTTATGCCATTGATTTCAGCTATTAATCCGCCCGTATTAGCATTTAAAACTTTAACATTAATAATATCCCCTTGTTCCTTAAGAGTTTTGATTTCTTGCCAAACTTTTTGTTTATTGGTCTCTGAAAGAGAAAGCTCCACATAGCCGTCCTCATTATCGGTTTCTACTACCTTCGCCAACATCACATCGCCTTCCTTCATATCCTTAATAGAATCTTGGGCGTTTAAAAGCTCAACGCCATAAACTATGCCGGTGCCTTTGCGGTCCAAATCAAAATAATAAGCCCTCTTGTTGCGCCCAATAAACTTCGCATTTACTAATTCCCCTTCTTTTACAGTAACCACCGCATTCGGTTCTTTAAGTATCTGCGATAAGGGGGAATTTAATTTAGTATTCATCCCGTTAGAGATAGGTCGCCTTGGGCGACCGTGAATAACACGCTTGACCAGCGCGCCCTATTTATTACTGCTTTATGAGTATAAATTTTGTAATACATAAATGGATTATCTCTAACGGGATCATCTCCAACTTTTTTCTATGATATCTGGTTTTCATAAAAAAAGCAAATTATGGGCTTGTCCTGACCCACTCACCAATGTTTT
>CAZATK010000011.1:0-15841 GCA_964488085.1 uncultured Candidatus Saccharibacteria bacterium | reverse complement strand
TATATTTTGTCTGCCTTAAATGCAATCAACCGTGTGATGTTGATTATAGGCACAAACCCGATGGAGAAAATGATAGTTAAATCGCATGGTTCACCCAGCGATTTTTTTATACATAATTTGCATGGGTTGACCCCGTTAGAGATAAGCCGCCCCTAGGTGGCTGCCGCCACTCGCCTAAGGCGAGGGCGGATCTCTAACGGGGTTGATAAATCCCTTTTTTGCCGTTATTATCCTCTTAAGAGCCCCATCTCGGGGGCATATTTATTTATGCCAAACGATAATGTCATCTTACGATTCAATAAAGTTAGCTTTGGCTACGGATTTAACAATCCTATCTTACACGAAGCTAGTTTTTCGCTCCGGAGAGGGACGAAACTTGCGCTCATGGGTCAAAATGGAGCGGGAAAAAGCACTATATTTAATCTCATAACCAAGACGCTTCAATCCGAAGAAGGCGCGGTTACGACAGATAAGGAATTGAGCATTGCCATCTCTCGTCAAGTCATTCCCTCTGACCAGCTTGATATTACGGTGCGGGAGTTTTTCGAGCGCGTTTTTCCAAATAAGGTTTATGATATTGATCCGCGGATTAAGGAAGCGCTAGAGATTGTGCATTTAGAAGCTGGTTTACAAAAGAAAATTCGTTCATTTTCCGGTGGTCAGCAGGCGCGACTTCTTCTCGCTTCTGCGCTCATCCAAAAACCCGATCTTCTTCTTTTGGACGAACCAACTAATAATCTTGACCCCGAAGGTCTTGCTCACCTTGCGCAATTTCTTAAAGATTATACGAATACTTGCATTGTTATATCTCATGATGCGGAATTTTTGAACTCGTTCACGACAGGCGTTCTTTACTTGGATATTTTTACTCACCAAGTGGAGCAGTATGCAGGTAACTATCACGATGTGGTAAAAGAAATTACTGCTCGTATTGAGCGGGAACGAATGAAAAATGTCCGTTTAGAAAAAGATATTACTAACCGCAAAGAGCAGGCGGGTTTCTTCGCTCAGAAAGGCGGACATATGCGTGATGTGGCGCGGAAGATGCGTGAGAAGATTGAGGAATTGGAGGAAGAAAAAGTGGATGTTCGACAGGAGGATAAAACTATCCGTAAATTTTTTATACCCTGCCAGAAAGATATTTCGGGAGCGTTGCTTGGTATAAAATCCGTTTCTATAATGCGTCATGGTAAGCCCATTGCAGTGAAAGTGAATATTTCTCTAAAACGCGGGGATCATCTGTTGATTTCGGGACCGAATGGCATCGGCAAGACCACACTTTTGGAAAATATTTCGATCGGCAAGTTCTTGGGTGTTCGCGTTGGATATTATCGGCAGGATTTTTCTACATTAGACCCAAAAGAAACTGTATATCGTTCACTTGCGGAGGTAGCGCAAGAAGATGCGTCAGAACAGACGCTTCGATCGGTGGCGTCGGGATTTCTCTTGAACGCAGAGGCGTTAAAGAGCGTCGTCGGCAGTTTGTCTGAAGGGCAAAAAGGCCTTGTGATGTTCGCGCGTCTTGTTTTGCAGAGGCCAGGTATTCTTATATTAGATGAACCGACCAATCATATAAATTTTAGGCATCTGCCTGTGATAGCAGAAGCGCTTAATAAATATGAAGGAGCAATGATATTAGTAAGCCACGTTCCAGAATTCGTTAAAAAAATCAGAATAGATAACACTCTTGACTTGAAGGAGCTCACAAAATTATGAAATCAAAACTACCTAAAGACGATAACTTTTATCGTTGGACTAGCCATGTTAAGGGCAAGATGTCCCAGTATCGCATTTCAGAGAGTTTGATAAAGCGCGTCATTCGTTTTCCCAAACGAACCGAGGAGGGGATTGCGCCGTCAACGATTGCCGTTATGATGTCGATGGTCAACAAAAAACCTTCAGAGGTCTGGGTGATGTATAAAAAAGACCGAGGCCGAAAAATGGTGATTTCAGCTTGGCGTTATCCGGGTATTAGTCCTGTTGGTAAAAAGATTGTAATTCCTAATGATGTGATGGAGGAATTGGAGAAATGGTTTAAGTGACAAAGAGATCAGATAATAGCTATTTAGTTGTAGTAATGGTAAGATGCGGGTAATGAAGTTGCCTAAAAAAGAAAAAATCAATTTAGATAAGAAATTTCAAAATATCTTAAAAACACCAGCTAGCTTCGATTTTTTTGTGGCAATTCATGATTTTATTAAAATTATTGAGCTGAATAAACTGTGTATCAATCAAGATCCAAATATTTCTAAAAAATATGAATATCTAAAACGGATTTATCAAGGATTAGAAGACGCTGATAATAAATCTAATATTGACTTGGGACATGAGAGATACTCGATAATTTTAGAGTTGAACCGAATTCGAAACAAAGACACTTCAGAAAGTAATTCTTTTTGGAAAAAGCGAGAATTATTTAGAAGGTTAGCTGGCGAGATCTATGAGGTATTAAGTTAGGATTTGTTGTAAATGAAGTACCACGGGCTTACGCCCGTGGTACTTCTGCCTTCTTCTAATCCGCCAGCTGGCGGGATTAGTCTGGCTTCGTCAGAAAAACTTCATCCATGGGCTTACGCCCATGGTATTAAGTTTTAAAGTCATAAAAAACCGCCCGCCAGTGGCGGGCGGTTTTTTATAACTAGTGCCTAATCGCGAGACACCTCTTTGGCGCTCGGTCCTTTCTCGGTCTGAACGACTTCAAAAGTAACAGAATCGCCAACTTTGAGTTCGCCGAAAGTTACACCCCTCAATTCATTAGAGTGAAAAAAGAGATCCTTAGTTTCGCCTTCACGAGCAATGAAGCCAAATCCTTTGTCCGTGAGTGTTTTAATTGTTCCTTTCATGTTTTTTATTTTTTACTAAAAACCCGACTATGCCTCTTGTTGTGACTATATTTTAATCACGTTAAAGATACTGAATAATACTACATTATAGTGAACAATGCAAGTTTTACAAAAAGGCAGAAGATATCACGCACCTAAAAATTACAAACCGTTTTAGGTCCAATCAGTTTTGATCTATAAAAACTTTGCTTTTCTGGAGAGTAATAATCCACCCAGCAAACAGCGTGTTGGACATATTGACTAATATGCGCCAACGGTCCTTTTTTGTTTAAATTATAAAGTCCAATATCCCAATTTCCCGACGGCACATTGCCAATAGTATGGCCAAGAAGGTCGCCGGCTTTAAAAGATACCGGTTCTATTTTTTCACCCTCTTTTTTATTTTGAATGGCGGCTTTAATAGAATCTACCACGTCTCCGACAATATGGTGGTACCTAATTCTCCAGCAGTTGTTGTCCGTAACGCGCAGATCCATACCGTAGTCATATTGGCCAAATGAAGCATTATATGATCCGCCCGCACCTTCCAAATATACCGCAATGGGAGCATAAACAGGCACTTTTCTATTTTCTCCCTGCCTACTGGTCCACACCCAACTGTGGCCTTTGACGCCATCTTTGTCTTGTGTAGGCGTGCCGGGAGCGGTGATTTCTTGAATAGCGGAATTATCCGTGAAATCGTGAGTCAACACCGGATCATAATCCTTGGGATCACAAACTTTATATTGGGCTTCTCCTTGTTCTTTTAATCTTTTGGTTTGTTCCTGATCAGCTGTAGAAATAGCAGAAGGATTGGCTCTTTCAACCACCGCATAATACCGATCTAAATCTTTTTCTCCTTGACTAGCCAATTTATCCAACTCTTTTTTTAATCTTAAATAGTGCGTTTCAGAAAGGAATAGCTTCTTCCCGTCTATTTCCTGAATTTCGTTTTTTATAGCTTGACCAAATTTAGAATCAGTTGAGTTATTTTGGTGTTTTCCGGAGTACTTAGCTGAGGTTGAGGGCAGTAACGTATATAATATTTTTTTTAACTGGTTTATTTTACCTGAATTTACACCCTGTTTTTCTAATGATGATAATTTACTTAAAAGTCTATTGTAATGGTCTTCTCCGATTGGCCGCCTATCTTTTTGTAATATAGTAATTTCCCTTTCTACGTCTTTCAATGGGTTTATTTTCCTTACTGTCTTATTGGGCTGAGACCTGTTAACTATCTTTGATCTTAGTATTTGGGCGATTTGAGCTAACAATTCGTGATGAGCTAAAGCTACTGATGTGCTTGTAATAAGGGAAAGTGTTAAAAAAAGAAAAAAGAATTTTTTCATAAATAATATGATTTTATTATATCACAAATATTTTACTAGCCACTTCTTTAGCGGTCATAAAGCAAACTACTTGAGAACCAGCTCCTGAAATTGCAACTCTGTCTCCTTCGTATTCAATTATCGGCTCATAATTATCGGTAATACCAAAAGTGCCTGACCAGACATATTCTGATTTAATATTTAGGTAGGGGAATAATTTTTTTAGAAAATTTTCTATATCTTTTAAATGGGGGAAATGGGGATCTGTTTTTTTATATTTTTTGTGGACAATAATATTGCCAAATCCCAAAAGAAGACGGTCCTCTTTGGTCGCTTTTAAATAATAGTAATTATTATTTTCCTCATCATCAAAAATTATTTTTTTCTTATTAAGGCCGGTTTGAACCAATTCGTCCTTTGTTAATTGTTCTGTTACGATAATGGTTGATTTATTATTTTTTACTTTTTCTGAAGGATAATCCACATCAATAGCTAGAATAATTTTTTTATAATGAATATGACCATGATGGGTTTTGGCAATATTGTTTTCGTTGCCTAAATAAGCCGTGTGTTCATATATTTTAACTCCATATTTTTCAACCGTTTTCGATAAATTTTGTGTTAACTTCAATGGGTTAACGGAAAGACCATGATTGGCCGATAAAATTCCCTGATAAAATAAATTTGTATTAATTTCTTTTTTTAGTTCATTCCCCTCTAAAAATTTAGTTGTTGTTTCCAAGTTTTTTTCCATTCCATATTCTTGTTTAAGATATTCATAAGATTTGCCCTTCAAGGTGCAATATAAAGTATCTTGTGGTTCGGCATCGCAATCAATATTTTCGTCATTAATTATTTTTTTTATAAGTTTGAAATCGTTATGAAGTTGCTTCCATTGTTTGACGGTTTCTTCTTTGCCCTTTATTTCGTTTAAAAGAAGCAAATCTATTTCTCCTCTTAAAGCAAGTGTTCCCGCCGCTTTGCCTGTTGCTCCACTAGCAATATAATCTTTTTCAATCAAAACAATATTTTTTGCGCCAAGTTTAATAAGAAAGTAAGCCATTGAAACACCGGTTATTCCACCGCCAACAATCAGATAATCGCAATTAATATCCTCTTTTAATTCTGGCCTAATTATATAATCTGGATTTTTCCAAAAAACCTCATATTTCATGCATGTAATATATCATAATTCCCAATTATTTTTTAACTGATATATAATTAAAATATATAAATTTATGAACAGCATTGAATTTTTAATATTAGGCGCTGGCGGTATGCAGGGTAAAATTGTTGCCCGCGATCTTTTGGAAAATGGTAGAAAGGTTTTTTTGGCCGATCTTTATTCTCAAGGAACGCAAAAAATCATCTCTCGTTTTCCGGAAGTGGCATTCGAAAAAATTGATTTAAGAAATGTCAATGAAACTACTGCTCTTATTAAAAAGATAAATCCGTTAGTTGTTATTAATTGTGCGGAAGGCGATTGGAATTTAAATGTTTATGAGGCCTGCTTACGGGCAAAAAAACACATCATAGATTTAGGTTCGGATATTCCAATGAGCAAGGAGCAAATTGCTCTTGATAAAGATTTTAAAGAAGCAGGCATTATTGGTATTACTGGTTGCGGTTCTACTCCGGGCATCAATAATATAATGCTTCATTATGCGCATCAATTATTTGATAGCTTAGATTCCGTAGAAGCGGGTTTTGCTTGGAATTCCAGCATACCAAAGTTTGTTGTCCCTTTTTCTATTCAGTCTATTATAGAAGAATTCACTGAACCGGCTCATTATATTGAAAATGATGAGTGGAAATTAGTTAATCCTTTAGAGAGTTTAATTGAGAAAGAATTTCGGATTATTGGCAGGCAAAAATGTTTTGTGGTCAGACATCCCGAAACCTATACTTTTTATCAAAGGAATCGTCCCGATGGATTAAAGAGCGTTAAGTTTTGGGCTGGTTTTCCAGAGCACTCGTATAATGTAATTAAAACCTTTATTGATTGTGGCTTGGGCAGTTATAATCCTATTGAAGTAGATGGTAAAAAAGTTGCCCCAATTGAAGTGCTTACTCATTCTCTTAGAAGTATGGAAGTGCCCGAGGGATATACCGAAAAAGAAAATCTTTGGGTTAAATTAGCTGGCCAGCAGAAAGATTCTCCCGCCACTATCCTCATGGAATGTATTGTGGACACTCTACCCGGCTGGGAAGATGCTGGATGTAATATTGATACCGGTATGCCAGCCTCTATCATTGCTCAAATGATAGCTGATAATGTGATTAAAGAACCGGGCAGTTTTCCTCCGGGACCAGTTGTGCCAACTGACTTATTCTTCAAGGAATTAAGAAAAAGAAAAATGGACGTCTATCACAACGGAAACTTAATAAATTAGGGCTTTTATTTTATGAAATCTATATCAATCACCGTCGTTACTTCTCCTAATTGCCAGATTTGCGCCCGCTTTGATGATTTTTGGAAAAAGATAGAAAAAAATTGGCCTAATGTTTTTTATAAAAAAGTAGACGTGACTACTACTGAAGGTCGTGAGCTGGCTCAAAAATATATAATATTAGCTTCTCCTGCTATAATTATTAATGAGGAGTTGTGGGCAGTGGGCGGTTATGACGAAGATAAATTTTTAGAAAAATTAAAAACGCTTTCATGATAAAAAAAATTAATCCTTTAAATTTTTTACGAGTGGGCATGGGCCTGATGTATCTCTACTCGGGATATGATTTAATATTTAATCCTCAACATTGGTATGGCTTTGTTCCTTCGTGGTTCTATAAGGTTATAGTACAGTTTTTATCGGTTGAAGGTTATTTAAAAATTCAAGGTTTAGGAGAATTGGTTGTTGGTATTTTATTTCTATGCCTCTTTAATAAAACTTGGACTGTGCAAATTGCGGCGTTATTAGCCATAGTAGAAATGGCTTTGATTCTTTTATTTGTAGGCGTTGATCCTATCACTTTTAGAGATATTGGCTTGTTAGGTGGCGCCCTGACTCTTTTAACCTTTTCATTACAACACCGTGGAACAAAGTAGTAATGGTATTAAAAGTTTTTTAGTCACCCTTATTATTGTCCTGGTTTTATTAACTATATTCGGTTTAATTTGGTTTTTATTTTTAGGACCAGCAGCACCTGTAGGTCTAGGTTGGTACTTATTTAGCTTCACTTCGGGATTAACTATGATTGTACTGGCCTGTACTTTGCCTCTGGTTTTTGTAATCGTGCCTCTTTCTTTGGGCAAGGGAGCGGTTAAGGGTATTTTTATTGCTTTGGCTTTTGGTTTGGGGGTCGCTATCACTTTGAGTGGCTATGGCATCATAGCCGCCATCGTTGGTAAATTAGCTATTGGCGCTCTGGGCGCACCTTTAGAATTAGTAAAAAATTGGCTTTATTTTGTGGCAGGTATTTTTGCTTATTTATTTGCTTTGGGAGAAATTGGCTTAATTAACTTTCACTTACCAACTTATAAAGGTGCTGCTCCTTCTTTTATTCATAAACAACAAGATATCCTCAAGGCTCTTTTATTGGGTCTATTTTTAGGAAATATCGGTGTAGGTTGCCCTCATCCTGCCACCCCAATGTTATTAACACGTATTGCTGTTTCTGGTGATGTTTTTTATGGTTGGTTGCTTTTCTTTGTACACGCCCTTGGTCGCATCACTCCGCTTTTAATCGTCGCTTTTCTGGGAATTTTGGGAGTGAGCGCTCTTGACTGGCTCATCGCCCGCAAAGAAAAAATTGAAAAAACAACTGGCTGGGGGATGGTTTTTATAGCCGCTTTTATTTTAGTATTAGGTCTTTTTACTCATGACTGGTGGGTTTATTCCGGCCAGCATACTATTTTTGAAAAATTAACCCAAGAAGAATTGGTTACTGGTTTTATTGCTCAAAAAATTGGCACTGGCGCCGCTCATGCCCACGGCATCCCCACTGGCATGGGCTTGTTTGATTTGCCTCTTTGGTTAGGTAATTGGGTTTTAGTGTCCTTATGGATTGCACCCCTTTGGTTTTGGTGGTTAAAAAAGAAAAAGGGAGGCTGGGGTCTTTTATCTTTTTCTCTCTTGTTGGCCGTAGTATTTATTTATGTTTTACCCGATTGGTTTTTATTCCATCTTCATCAAGATAAACAAAAAGCGATGGCCGTTATGCCTCAAATGGAAGACCACCATAATAATGAAGCTATAATTCACGAAGAATCGGAGGTAACTAGCGGTTTAATAATTAACTTACTGGCCAATCCTTTGCCTATCACTAATACCACCACCACTCATTTGGGATTTTTCGTCAATGAAAAGCCCTGGAATGTACCAGTGACTAATTTAGAAGTTGGACACGAAAAAATTATGCATGTCATTGGTGTTAGAAATGACTTAAACGAATTTTTTCATATCCATCCCAATCCCAGTCCCACTCCCGGTCTTTTGGCAGTTGATTACTTTTTTGAACAGCCCGGTGTTTATAAAATCTGGTCAGAAATAAAAAGAGAAGGCATGGATCATATTGTTGGCCATTCACCCTTTCCAGTTTATGGTGCTGGAGAAGTTAGCCGTAAAGAAGTATCTTTCGCCAGAAATATTATAGTAGATAATTATCAAATCAAACTCGTCATTCCAGAATTAGTCTTTAAAAATAACCCTACCAACATAACGTTTGATATTCACGATCTCTTTGGACAATCGGTGTTATTAGAAGATTATTTGGGAGCAAAAATGCATTTGACTATTGTTAAAGACGATTGGACTCAGTTTATCCACGCTCATCCAGAGAACGATGAACAAGACCATCACGAAAGTTTCAATATTATCTCTAAGGCGTTGGCACATGGCGAAGAAGAAAAAACTAATGGAAATAGTAATAACATATCTTTTACTACCAATTTTCCTCAAGCGGGTCTTTATAAAATTTTTGGTCAATTTCACCCAGCGGGAATTGGTCTGCTAGCGGATGAAACACTAACCGCTAGTTTTTGGTTGGAAGTTGTAGACCAACCACCGCCCCCGCTACCGTTTTCTTTCAAAACCTCTAAAATAATGCTTTCTGTTATTTCTTTGTTATTTATCGCAATTATTAGTTGGTTGGTCGGTAAATTTGTTAACATTAAAAGTTGATGGATGAATAGATGAATAAATACATCATTATTTTTATTATTATTGTCCTGATTGTGGTTGGTGGTTTGTTTTATCGGCTATTTATTTTGCCAGAATCCTCAGTGCCCGTGGTTAGTGGCAAAGAAAGACAAATTACTATTATTGCTAAAGAAGATCAATGGCGTTTTGAGCCCGAAGACATTATTGTTGATCGAGGTGATAAGGTAATCGCTACAATTATTAATGAAGATAATTACGATCATGGTATCGCCATTGATGCTCTTGGCGTTTCCCAAAGAATGCCAGCCAAAAGTACGATTGTAGTTACTTTTGTAGCCACCCAAGAAGGGGATTTTCCTTTTTATTGTTCAGTGCCTTGCGGTGAAGGCGAATTTGAAGGTGAAAAAAGAGGACATTTTGATATGGTCGGCAAATTTCATGTAAGACCACTACCTAGAACTAATGAATAAGCTTGTTTTAAAAGTTAAGGGCATGCATTGTAGTTCTTGTTCAGTTTTAATTGATAAGGCCGTGGGTCGGGAGGAAGGCGTTACTGCCGTTCATACTAATTTTGGTGCCGAAAAAATCGCTCTAGAATTTGATGAAGCTAAAATTACTTTGGAAAAAATTGACCAATTGATTAATCAGTTAGGTTATGACGTGATTCGTCCCGATGAGGAAGGATCAATTAGTATTGAGGAAGAGGAACATAAGGATGAACGTCGTATTAAAGAAGCGCGACGTCGAGTGCTGGCCAGCTTCATCTTAGCGGCGCCCATTGTTATTTTTTACATGTTGATTCACATGTTTAATCTTAAGCATGTTCATCAGCTCTTTGGTATTGACTTAAACTATTTTTATTGGATTCTCTCCACGCCCATTCAGTTCGTTATTGGTTGGCCCTTTTATCGCAATGCTTTTACCGCTATTAGAGTAGGAGCGGCTAATATGGATGTTTTGGTGGTTTTAGGAACATCGGCTGCTTACTTTTACTCTATGTTCGGCTTTCTTTTCTTTAATATTGACCATCCTTTTTGGGAATCATCAGCCGTTTTAATTTCCTTCATCTTATTGGGTCGCTATTTTGAAATGGTTGCTAGGGGCAAGGCCTCAATAGCTATAAAAGAACTGCTTAAACTCGAAGCTAAAGAAGCGCATATCTTTAAAGATGGTCAAGAATTAACAGTGCCCATTGATCAGTTAAAGACTGGCGATATCATCATTGTTCGTCCCGGAGAAAAAATTCCAGTTGACGGTCTAATTTTGGAGGGTAAAACTCACATTGATGAAAAGGTGGTTACGGGCGAATCTTTTCCTGTTACTAGAACCGTCGGTGATCAAGTAATCGGAGCTACTTTTAATCAGGATGGGATGATTAAATTTCAAGCGCAAAAAGTAGGTAAAGATACATTGCTTAATCAAATTGTTCGCATGGTAGAGGAAGCTCAGGCACGCCGTGCGCCTATCGAAAATTTGGTGGACAAAATTAGCGAATATTTCGTGCCAGCCGTAATTATTTTATCAGTGTTAGTATTTACCGGCTGGTTTTTCTGGGCGGCTCTTCCTTTTAAAGCCGCTTTAATTCATATGATTGCTGTTTTAGTTATTTCCTGTCCCTGCGCTATGGGATTGGCCACGCCTACTGCCTTAATTGTTGGCATCGGACAAGCAGCTAAATTTGGCATTATTCTTAAGGGTGGAGAGTCTTTAGAAAAATCTTACAGAATTCAAACTATTGCTTTTGATAAAACTGGCACGCTTACTCTAGGTAAGCCAGTAGTGACTGACTTTTTAGTGATGGATAATCAAAACGAACAAGAAACGCTATCGCTGATAGCCGCCGTTGAATCTGGGTCTGAACATCCGCTGGCACGAGCTATAGTGGAAAAAGGTAAGTCCTCCTGCAAAGTTTTGCCCGAAGTTAAAGATTTTACAGCGATTGCCGGCTTGGGTGTTCATGGTTCGGTTCAAGGCAAAGATTTAGTTGTTGGTAATGCCCATTTTATGCAATCGCTAAATATAAAAATTGATGATCAGGCCATAGCAGTAGAAAAATTACAGGATCAAGCCAAGACCGTTGTTTATGCCGCCATTAACAAAGAATTAGTAGCTTTAATCGCTATGGCTGATGCATTAAAACCTCATGCTCGAGAAGCCATTGAGGCTTTAAAGAAAATGAAAAAAGAAATCATCATGATTACCGGCGATAATCCGAAAACCGCTAACGCTATTGGTCATGAATTAGGCATTGATCGAGTTATGGCTCAAATTTTGCCTCAGCAAAAAGCCGATGTCATTAAAGAATTACAAAAGGGAGGTAGAGTTGTGGCTATGGTCGGCGATGGCATTAACGATTCGCCTGCTCTAGCTCAAGCCGATGTTGGCATCGCTATTGGTTCGGGAACTGATGTGGCTATTGAAACGGGGGAGGTAATTTTAGTCAAAGATGATTTACGCGATGTGGTAACGGCTATTCAACTTTCTGGAAAAACCATTAAAAAAATCTGGCAAAATCTTTTCTGGGCTTTTATTTATAATGTTATTGCTATTCCCATAGCCGGCGGTTTGCATTTAATTTTCACTCAAAGCTCTTTTGGCGTAGCCGCGCCGTGGCTGATAAAATTTGCCGAGCGCGCTGGCAAAATTGGAAAAATTACTCTCAATCTTTCTCAAACCACTCTTCGACCGGAAATTGCTGGCTTTGCCATGGCCTTTAGTTCAGTTTCAGTAGTTATTAATTCCCTTTTATTACGTCGCTATGTTCCGCCTATGGAAAAAATAGTAGAAAAAAAATAACTAAATCCATAGACAAAATTTAACTTTTTTGCTATTTTAATCCTCAGTTCTTTTCCTAATTTTTTCAGGAGGTTTTGGTTATGCTTAAAACATTTAAGGCAGACATTAGATTGGAAGTTATTTGTAACACCAAAACCAGTAAAATTGTTATAAAAGCTAATGCTAAAAAAGAAGTCATTGCAAGAGAACTGGGGGCCTTTTTAATCTCCCAAATTGGTAAAGGCAGTAATTATACAGGAACAAGCAGAAGAGAAGAGTATAGAATAGTACTAGAATTAGATTTGAAAAATGACGACTTTCGTGTTTCTAGTAATACAGAAACCGATGGCTTGAGATGGATGATTCTTCTGCTCGCTCTCCTCGAATTGGAACGATCGAAAATTTCACCAATTTAAAATACCGCTGTGTTCAGCGGTTTTATTTTTCTTTGGCATTTCTCCTGTTAGCGCTTTTTCTATTTAATTGTTTTTTAAAAAAACGGGCTTAATAAAGTCCGCTTTAATTTGAAACAGAGTAGAGTTTCCATAACTTGTTTGTTAAAAAATATTCACCGATAACGTCTACTCGTCCACTTACCGGCAAATAGAGATTGTTCTTAAAATTAACTGCCTCACCTATTACTTCCAGAAATCCTACACCGGTTCTCTTTAATGCTTGAAAGTATCTGAGGGTAATAAATGCGTACATATAATCGTAACTTTTCTGTTCAGCAAATTGTTGTAAAACATAAAACAGTCCATTTCGAACAGGGCATTTCTCCCTTTTTTCTATTTTTTCCTTTCTAACAATAAATCTGGAAATTTCAAGTCCGTTTCTATCAATTGGTTTGCGGGTGTAGCCCTCAAATAATAAAGTAGTTCTTTTAGCATCAATCAAGCGCGCCGCGGCCACTAACTGGCCATCGCTTTCTTTAAAACAGCCGAAGTGATAAGAGAATTCATCAAAAGAATCCCTTTCTAAACAATCTGAATTGGGCTTTTCCCAATTACGATCAATCACATATTCTTGATAACGCATTTTATAAAACAAAGATCTTTCTTCTCCGGTTAGTTCTTGATAACAAAATCTTTCTTGGATATTTTCGGAAACACTCATCGGACACCTCATCCTTATTGTCAACGAGCCCCCCCACAACTTTATTGAGGGTTTATTACATCAAGATTACATTTTTATTAATATCTACGTCAACTCAATTGTTAAATTGACTTTTTTGTATTAGATTTACTTCCAGTTGCACTTCGATAATTTAACCAGGAAAACATTGTGAGAGTAAGACCTCGATTATGGCCATGGTTAAAAGGTGCTTTTTTTGACATAGGAGTAATCTCATTAGCGTTAGTTTTGATTTACTTTTTTTGGAATAATTATCCATTGTGGATATCAATTATTCCGATATTACTTTGCTTCATTTGCATTGGCGCTCGTCAACATGCCATTGGTGTTTTAGCTCATGATGGCGCCCATAAACTGATTTGTTCAAATAAATTTATCAATGATTTACTGACCTCTCTTTGTTTTTGGTCATTAGGCATAACAATAAGCGGTTTTCGTCGATTTCATTTTAAACATCACAGAACAGTAGGGACTTTAGATGACCCTGAATTAAAACATAAAAATCACTTTTTGTTAGGACAATGGCAACCGCCTTTTAGTTGGCCTAAGTTGATATTACAATTTATTGGCGACATGGTTGGTGGAGCCATACCACATGTGATAATGGCAATAAGCCTTAATCGTCCAGTTTCTATTCTGGATGGAATGGGACCCCTTTTATGGATAAGTTTTTGGACTCTAATCAGTTGGTATTTTGGATTTTTATGGATACCAATTGTTTGGTTTTTATGCATATACAGTTCTTTTTGGGCAGTATTTAGGATACGTCTTTGGACAGAACATGTTGGTACTTTGGAAACCCATATTATAACCGTTAATTGGTGGCAGAAGTTTTTGTTTTTGCCCCATAATATTTGGCACCATTGGCACCATCATAAAAATCCATCAATTCCCTTTTGGGCATTACAAGAAATTAGCGCGCCAACGCCAGGTAAAACAATAGGAGAACTTTTTAGGGAATTGTCAGGTCATGTTTGAATTTAAAGCAGATATTAGACTAGAGATTACTTATAATACTAAAACCGATAAAATCACCATAAAATCCAATGCCAAAAAGGAAACTGTCAGAAGGATATTAGAGGACTTTTTAACCTCTCAAGTTGGTGATCGAGACAAGAACTATATAGGAACAGGCAGAAAAGAAGAATATAAAATAGTACTAGAATTAGATCTAAAAAACGATGATTTTCGTGTTTCTAGTGATACGGGAAGTGATGGCTCAACGTGGGGAATTTTTTTTCTTGCTCTTTACGAGTTGGAGCGATCGAAAATTTTACCAATTTAAAATACCACCAAGCTCAGCTTGGTGGTTCTGTTTTTATCCTTGTAAATCTTTTAAAACTTCTTCAGCGTGGCTTTCTGGATCTACGTTTTTATAAATTTTGGCAATTTTTCCTTCTGGATTGATTAAAAAAGATGTTCTCAAAGTTCCTATATATTCATGGCCCATAAATTTCTTCCCAACTTTTTTTTCACTGTCAGATAAAAGCGTAAAAGGCAATTTATACTTTTTTACAAATTTTTCATGACTTTTAACGGGATCAATACTGATGCCTAATACCACACAATTAAGTTTTCCAAATTTTGGAAATTTGTCTCTTATGCCACATGCCTCCTTAACACATCCCGGAGTGTCATCTTTTGGGTAAAAATATAAAAGCACCCACTTATTTTTAAAATCAGAAAGTGAATGAATTTTATTATCTTGATCAGGTAAGGAAAAATTCGGCGCTTTAGAATTTATTTTTAATGTTTTCATAATTTTATTTGCTGATTATATATCATTATAACGTCCGTGGCAATGAGAATTGACAAAAAGCTATAAAAATTGTTAAATTGACGGATAATGCGTATTCAAAAATACCTATCTCTAGAGAGAATTTTGTCGCGTCGTGAAGCCGAGAATTACATTCGCAAGGGTCTTATTAAGCTTAATGGAAAAATTGTTAATAAAATGGGAGTTTCTATTGATCCGACCAAAGATCGTGTGGAAGTTATTAGCTTACCAACAAATAATTTTTCTCAAAAAACAACTGTTGCGGTCTATAAGCCACGAGGCATTGTGTGCTCCAAAAATAGAGCCGAGGGGAAAATTATTTTTGATATTTTCCCGCAATTTGCCCATTTGAATGTTGTTGGCAGATTAGATAAAGATAGCGAGGGGCTTTTATTGCTTTCCAATGACGGCGTGATAACGGCAATTATTACTGGAGACGACCATTCAGTTGAAAAGGAATATGAAGTAACGGTGCGCGAAAATATTTCGCCTTGGCACATCAAAGCAATGGAAGAAGGAATTATAATTGATAATAAAAAAACCTTGCCTGCTAAAGTCAAACGTCTTGATTCGCATTCATTTCTTCTTTCAATTCGCGAGGGGAGGCATCATCAAATCAGAAGAATGACGGATGTTTTGCATTTAACCATTGAGCGTTTATTAAGATTACGGATTGGTCCAATTACGCTTTCAGATATTTCCCCTGGGGAAAGTCGTTTATTAGATAAAAAAGAAATTGTATCTTTAAAAAAAATTAAAAAAAATGCTGATAGATGATGTCACAATTAAAGTAACGGCTGGCAACGGTGGAAGGGGAGCTGTTTCTTTCAGTAAAATAAAAATGGCCCTTGGCCCCACCGGCGGAAACGGCGGCAAGGGTGGTGATGTGTATCTTAAAGCGGTTGC
>CAZATK010000010.1:6460-18187 GCA_964488085.1 uncultured Candidatus Saccharibacteria bacterium | reverse complement strand
GGCTAAAACTCAAAGGAATAGACGGGGACTCGCACAAGCGGTGGAACATGAGGTTTAATTCGACAGTAAACGAAGAACCTTACCAGGGCTTGAAATGCTGATGAAGTTTGGTAGAAACATCAAACGTCTCTCAAGGACATCAGCACAGGTGCTGCATGGTTGTCGTCAGCTCGTATCTTGAGACGTTCCCTTAAGTGGGGTAACGAGCGCAACCCTCATCTTGTGTTACAAGTGTCACAAGAAACTGCCCCCTCACGGGGGAGGAAGGTGAGGATGACGTCAAATCAGCATGGCCCTTTGATGCCCTGGGCTACACTCGTGTTACAATGGCCAGTACAATGGGTTGCCAAGCCGTAAGGCGGAGCTAATCTCATCAAAACTGGTCTCAGTTCAGATTGAGGGCTGAAACTCGCCCTCATGAAGCTGGAATCGCTAGTAATCGTGGGTCAGCTATACCACGGTGAATACGTTCTCGAGTCCTGTACTCACAATAAAAGCGCACAGCAGGTTATAAAACTAAGTCGTTCAAATCGACTCCTTTAATAAACTATTAAAGCGTAGCTGAAAGATAGCCCCGATTCGCGAGAATCGTGGGTGGAGGATCTGAAAGCAAATCATAGTCCCGAATAAAAAACAGCGATTGAGTCATGAATGGGTGGTGAGCATGATGAAGATCAATATAAAACTGTTTCGGGAATGTGAAGAAGAGCTTTATAACTAACCTGTGGAGATCTGACGTTGTTTACTATGTTTAAACATAGTAAAATGAAACTGACGCAGCGTCAGAAGTCAGCTGAATCATAGTAGGTCGCCTAGGCGACTGAAGGATTCACTCTAATGTTATATTTACTAATGATTACATTGTTGGTTTAGTAGATGGTGAAGGAAGCTTTACTGTCTACATTAAAAATCCCGATGACAAAAGAAAAAGAAGTCGTCGGGTACACGCAGAACCAAAATTTTTTCTTAAATTGGTGGAAAAGGATAAATATATTCTTTACCAATTAAAAGAATTTTTCGGTTGCGGTAACGTTTATTTTCAAAAAGATAATCGTAAAAATCATCAACATTGTTATCGTTATGAAGTTGGTAATCGTGAAGATTTAGAAAAGATTATAATCCCATTCTTCAAAAACAATTGTTTAAAGTTTCCTTCTAAGAAAAAAGATTTTGAAATTTTCTGCGATCTTTTTTCTAGAATTAGAAATGGTGAACATTTGTCTGAAAGTGGCTTAAAAAATCTTTTTCAACTGAAGCAAAAAATGCATTAGAGCTCGCGTAGTGCGGGAAATCCGCTCGCTACGTGGGAACATCAACTCTAAGTTTCTAGAGGATAATCGCCCGTCACATCAAGGGAGCTGGGAGTACCTGAAGCCCAGCTTAAAGTTCGTGAACTTTAAGCTGGGAATGACCAATTATCAATGACCAATGACCAATTAAGGAATTGCTTCGTAATAGATTTTAAAATCTATCCCGAAGGGATACCTAAATTGGAAATTGGGATTTGAAAATTGGGAATTTCCAGCTTGAAATCGTGAATTTCAAGCTGGGCTAGGGTAAGCTCAGTGACACGGATGAAGTCGTAACAAGGCACGTGTAGCGGAAGCTGTGCGTGGATCATTTAATTAAAAAAAAGATCGATTCGCTTCGGCGGAAAAAGTGTTGATCGAGGAGCTTTAAGTCTCGATTTGTTGGGATAACTAGAAAGTTTTTAATAAATACAGCCTTACTTGACACAAATAAGCCTTTTTGCTATACTACCAGCAGTAAATTGAACGCGGTTCATCCGCAAACTTTAATCCCGCTAGAACCGGGAGAAGGACGTGTAACATGGTCGCGAGAACCGAACAGAAAGCGAGACTGCTGGATTTGGTGGCCGAAGTGCTCGACTTGACACGTGAAGGGCATCGGAACGTTGATGATGTTTCGAGCGTGTTGCAGGCGATCAAAGACGATCCGAATTTCGCCGGGCGGCTCTTGTCGAGACGCTGGCCCATATGGAAAGCCATCTACGTCGGCGGCAAGGACGTTGGTCAGCTGATGCGCGAGATCGAGCAGGCTGGCTGCAAGATCAGTAGTTGGGCTCAAGACATGATGAGACAGAAGAAGAGCTTCAAAACCTCATCTGAATCTCAACAGGTCAACTTCGTGAAGCTTAAGGTTTGTAACCTTGGTTTCGAGGAGAGGCCAACAACTGACGAACTCTATGCCAAGGCTCTATCCCAAGGCTTGGAGCTTTGTCTGCTAGAAGATGGTCCAATGTTGCGAGCCAACTATTTGGACCAGCCAAATAGAGAAGTGCTCTGGATTGCCATGGAGCAGATCGCTGATTCCGTCGACGGTCTGATTGTCTTCGAGCTCTCTCATGGTAGTGATGTTCTGTGGCTCGATGGCAGCGTTGCTCATCCGGGCATCCACTGGAATCTCGGCCTCGAGATTGTCTTCCGTCTTAGCAAGAAGTCCTCGTAGGATCTCTGGATCCTTATATCCTTTGATCCTTGGCTCCCATACCAGAAATGGTTTGGGAGCCTTTTGTTTTTTTGAATATTTATTTAAAATCAAATTGGCGAATCTGTTGCGACTAAGGTCGCAACGGCCAAAAACAAAAAATGAGGACACTTGGTGTGTATATCTAGGTCATTTTGGTGACAAATAAGATACAGTTCCGCGAGTATTCAAAGGACGGTGTTGCAGAAGGATGTATACACAAATACTGATTCCGACGACAATCTGAATGTCTTCAAGCTCAATCATGATAGTAATGATCTGTGGCTCAATGACAACATTGCTCATCCGGACAACCACTGGAATCTCGACAACAAGATTGTCTTCCGTCTTAGCAATTATCCTTATTTCTCCCCAAGCGTTCGGGGAGTTTTTAGTAATTGATTTTTCCAGCCACCAAGCATTTTACCAATTTCATTTAAATGATTAGCGATTAAAATATATTTATGATTATCAAAATTCTTCATTTCCCAAGCCACTTGCATATAAAATTTAAGCAAGTCAAATTTTTCTATTGCTTGTTGAATTGTCGGTAATTTTCGTTCTTTAATTAAGTAACTTCCTCGAAAGAGCAAATCGATTATTTCTAAAAATAAGGAATCAATTTTAGAACCAATGTTATATTTTGTTGTCTTTGGAAAACGGATTAAAAACTGTTGCCATATTTTGTATGTTGCTACTAATTTTTGAATTACAATCGGAAGGTTCCATTGGGGGGGGGGGTCTTTAATGGAAAATTTTTGTGAAAATTAATTTCGTTCATAAATTTGAAAACATTATTTCTTTAGAAAATCTTCTATGTGCTTGGCAAGAATTTATAAAAGGCAAAAGAAGCAAAAAAGACACTCAAGAATTCAGTCTTAATTTAATGGACAACATATTTTCTCTTCATGCTGATCTTTCACAGCATAAATACAAACACGGTACTTATCAAGCTTTCAATATTTGTGATCCAAAACCACGAAACATTCACAAGGCAACCGTTAGAGATCGCTTGATGCATCATGCTATTTATCGTATTTTATATCCATTTTTTGATAAGTTATTTATTTCCGATTCTTTTTCTTGTCGTTTAAATAAAGGGACTCATAGAGCTATTAATCGCTTTAAATCTTTTTCAAATCAAGTTAGCAAAAATAATACTCGCACTTGTTGGGTTCTTAAATGTGATATTAAAAAGTTTTTTGCTAGCATTGATCACGAGATTTTGAAAAGTATTCTGAAAGAATATATTCTTGATAAAAATGTTTTATGGCTTTTGGAAAATGTTATAAATAGTTTTCATTCTACACGTTCGGGCATTGGGTTGCCGCTGGGAAACCTCACCTCACAGCTTCTGGTAAATATTTACATGAATGAATTTGATCAATTTGTTAAACATCAAATGAAGGCCAAGTACTATATACGCTATGCCGATGATTTTGTGTTTTTATCTGAAGATCGTAATTATCTTGAGGAACAGATTGATCCCATTGTCTGCTTTTTAAGTGAGAAACTAAAACTAAATTTGCATCCTAAAAAAGTATTTATTAAGACTCTTGCCTCTGGCGTGGATTTTCTGGGATGGATACACTTTTTCGATCACAGAATCTTAAGAACAACTACGAAAAGAAGAATGTTTAAAAAGATACAAACTAACATGAAGTCGGGAACCATTCCATCGTATTTAGGGTTGCTAAAACATGGAAACACTTATAAGATTAAATTAAAACTACAAAATATGACCGAACAACTTAAAAAAACAATTTTACTTGTTGAGGATGACCAGTTTCTTTCGGTTTTGTTAAAGAACCGTCTTGTTCAAGAAGGTTTTAATGTTTTATTAGCAATTACGGGAGATGAAGCATTAAAAATTCTGGAGACTCATAAGCCAAATCTTATTTTGATGGATATAATTTTACCTGTTAAATCTGGTTTTGAAACTATGGAATCAATTATCGCCAATCCTAAGTATGGTAAAGTGCCTACAATGATTGTTTCAAATTTGGGACAAGAATCGGATATTGCTAAAGGAAGGGAATTGGGAGCGGTGGAATATTTTGTTAAAGCTCAAACGCCGATTGATGAGATGATAAAAAAAATTAAAGAATTTTTGTCTGTTAAATCATGATAAAAAAGGGTTTTACCATGGTAGAGTTAGTTGTGATTATCGGACTTATTGCTTTAATAGCCGTTATAGTAGTTTTAGTTTTAAATCCAGCAAAAATTTTCCAAGAAGCCAGAGACTCGCAAAGAATTTCTGATTTGGGTCATTTAAACAATGTATTAAGTTTATATTCAATTACTGTTCCTGGCGCTGATCTTGACGGCGTATTCGGGGGTTCTTGCGCAGTTCACTGTTGGATTTTTCCTCCCGCAGGACCAAGGCTCGTAGCTTCCTCATGTGATTTTCGTTATGACAACAAAACTCCTTTCTCACTCGCTTCACGAGCTGTTAACGGGACTGGCTGGGTACCTGTTAATTTGACCACAATTTTAGGTGGCTCTCCTTTACCTGCTTATCCGATAGATCCAGTTAATACTATTAGCAGTGATACTCAGACCAGTTATTTTTATAGTTATGGATGTAATAGCGTCAGTAATACTTTTGAGTTAAATGC
The DNA here is from genome assembly GCA_964488085.1 of uncultured Candidatus Saccharibacteria bacterium. Classification (GTDB taxonomy): domain Bacteria; phylum Patescibacteriota; class Minisyncoccia; order UBA6257; family UBA11618; genus CAZATK01. Next base: position 13,082 of record CAZATK010000010.1, on the reverse strand, counting down.
TAATATGGAAAGCGTTAGATATAAAAATGGCGGTGTTAATGATGTTGAGTCGACTGATGGTGGCAGTTTGAACGATGTCTATGAAGTTGGCACCGATCCCGGTTTAGACTTGTAGTATGTTAGTGTGATAATGTATACTGAAAGATAGTAAAAATAAAAAGGTCGTTATTTATAAAAAAATTATGATAAAAAAAGGTTTTACTCTGATAGAATTAATCATAGTCATTGGAATTATTGCTTTGTTGGCTACTACGGTTATTTTAGTTATAAATCCAGCAAAGATTTTCCAAGAAGCTAGAGACTCGCAAAGAATTGCTGATTTTGGACAATTAAACACAGCGATGGGTTTATATTTTGCCACAGTTTCCGTGTATGATTTAGATGGCGCTGGTGTTTGTTTGGGTGATTGGTGGGGGTCTATAACTGCTATACCAGCAGCTAGCCAACCGTTTGCTAACCCCGCCCTTACCGAAGCCTCTCAAGCGCTTTCTGTTACTCCTAGAGCGACCAACGGATCTGGGTGGATTCCAGTGAACTTTAGTCTTATCACTTCTGGCTCTCCTTTATCTGCCTTGCCAATGGATCCAAGAAATAATAGTACCGGTCTTTTGTCGGCAGTTAACGGTGGATTATTTTACGCTTACGCTTGCGATGGTGTTAATAACGCCTATGAGTTTAATACTCGTATGGAAAGCTCAAGATATGCCAATTTAGGAGCCGATGACGTAGAAAGCACTGATGGAGGAAGCAACGCTGATATTTTTGAAGTCGGCAATGCTCCTGGTTTAGGTTTGTAGTTGAGACAATGTGGCTAAAAGATTATTTTAGTTTATTGTATGTCTTAGCCATATGGGGAACGTCCCGATTGCAATCGGGACGTTTCTTTTTGTCAAAAAAACCAATATGGATGTTTTGTTCTGCCATTTTAGCAATGACGGGTTTTGCTTTTTATAATACTAGAGCCCAGTTTTTGCTTTGGCTTGGTAATGATTTAAGCAAATATCTTATTCCGCCATATTCTTCCATTAATTACTTTTTAAAATATTCTCTGTATCATTTTTGGCTCTCTTATATAGTTTCTTTAATAATTGGCTTGATTTTCTTTTTTTTGGCTAGTTACTATAATAAAAAACATGGCAATATATTTTTTGAAAAAGAAGAGCCTTATTTCTTGGCTTTATCTATTTTTTTAGCGGGACATCCGGGATGGATTTTATATTTAATAATAATGTTTTTAGTTACTTTGCTATATTCCTCATATTCTTGGTTGTCAGCAAAAGAAATGCATCGCATTTCTTTTTATTATTGGTGGCTACCGTTGGCCGGATTAACTATTATTTTAGACAAATTCCTATTACAATACTGGGCTTTTTATAGCATCTTCATCTTTAGTAAGTAAAAAGTCCCAAATCTCAATAACCAATGACCAACAAAATCACAATAATTAAAATCCCAAATAGTTGGGATTTGTGATTTGGTCATTTGTTGGGATTTGGACATTGGTGCTTGGGATTTTATTTATTGTATAATTAACTTGTGTTACACATTCCCAATGATAAATTGAAGGAATTGCTTATTAATGCGGGAGTAATAAAATCCGAGGAATTTGATTCATCGCTTAAGGATTCAGAAAGAATGGGACAGCAAGTATCGGATATTCTTATTGCCCGTAATTTAATTACTAATAGCTATTTATTAGATATAGTAGCTAAATTTTATAATATTGAACGTGCCTCTCTAATGAATAGAGCATTAGACGAGAATATTTTACAACTTTTACCTGAAAACTTAGCCAGAGAAAAAAGGGCTATTATTTTTGGCAAAAAAGAAGATGGGTCTTTTAACGTGGCATTAGAAAATCCCAATGATTTGGAGGGAATAGAATTTTTAGAAAAATATTTAAAAGGCAAAATAAGACTTTATTTAGTTTCTGCTGAAGATCTAAACTACGGATTTTCTTTTTACGGTAAGCGTTCGGCAGAAAGTTTTAAGAGTATAATTGCCGAAAATATTAAGGCCTCAATGCTTTCTCAAGCAACTGGCATCAAAGAAGCCGCAACAGAAATACCTATCGTAGCTATCGTAGATAACATTATTTCTCACGCTATCGCTTCCAGAGCTTCAGACATTCACATTGAAGCATTAGAAAAAGAAATAATTATCAGATATCGCGTTGACGGTATTTTACATGAGATTATTCGTGTCCCTAAGGAAGTTCATGCGGCTATCGTGGCCAGAATTAAGTTGTTGGCTTCCTTAAAATTAGACGAACATTCTAGGCCTCAAGACGGTAGACTTCGTTATAAGATTGGTCAGGATGTGATGGATGTAAGAATAGCAATAATGCCAACTTTCTATGGTGAAAAAATTGTTATGAGATTATTGGCTTCTACGCAAAAACCGTTATCTTTGGAAGAATTGGGAATGTTGGATGATCATGTGGCGGTTATTAAAGAAAGTATTAGAAAAACTTACGGCATGCTTTTAGTTACTGGTCCGACCGGTTCCGGTAAAACTACGACTTTATATTCAGTTTTAAACATATTAAATAAGCCAGAGGTGAATATCGTGACGATTGAGGATCCTATTGAATATGACATGAAATATATCAATCAAACACAAATTAATGCTACTACTGGAGTCAGCTTTGCCAGCAGTTTAAGAGAATTAGTGCGTCAAGATCCGAACATAATAATGGTGGGAGAAATTCGTGACCAAGAAACAGCTGAAATTGCAGTTCAATCAGCTTTGACAGGGCATTTAGTTTTATCAAGCTTGCATACAAATGACGCTCCCACAACCATTCCTCGTTTGTTAGATATGAAAATAGTTCCCTTTTTAGCGGCGGCTGTTTTAAACATAGTAGAGGCCCAAAGATTAGTTAGAAGAATTTGTTTGAGTTGTATTTCTTCCTTTGAACCAGAAAAGGGCATTCTTGAAAACATTAAACAACAACTTATTGAATTAAAAATAGAATCAAAAATTAAAATACCTACACGATTTTATAAGGGCTCGGGATGTAATTCTTGTGGAGGCAGTGGATATAAAGGCAGAATAGGACTTTATGAAATCTTAAATATTGATGAAAAGATTCGTCAATTAATTGCCAGCCCCGATTTTACTTTAGATGCTTTGAAAAAAATGGCTTACGAACAAGGAATGATAACTATGTTTGAGGATGGGCTAAGAAAGGTTGAAAGAGGTATGACTACAATCGAAGAAGTATTTAGAGTTGTAAGAGAATAGTCGCGCAAACTTATTATGGCAAAATTTTATTACACTGCGACACAATCAGATGGAAAAGTCATAAAGGGCATGGTTGAAGCCGAAGATCAGTCAGAGGCCCTGGGTCTTTTAGTCCAAAACGATCTTCGGCCCATATCTATAAAAAAAGCCTTATGGAAAAGCTTTACAAATAAGAATATAGGTTTTGGGAGTTCTATTTCATCTTCTGATAAGATTTTTTTAACTAAATATTTAGCTCTAATGCTTAAAGCGGGGACTAATTTATTTAGCGCTCTAGATATATTAATAGCAGACTTTAAAAAACCATCGGTAAAATATTTATTAATAGAAATAAAAAATAATTTAGAGAAGGGTCAGCCCTTTTACACTACCTTTAGCAAATATCCGCAATATTTCTCTCCTATTTTTATTAATTTGATAAAAGCGGGGGAAATTTCTGGTAATTTGGAAACAACTTTTGAAAATCTCAGTGTAATGTTGATAAAAGAAGAAGATTTACGACGACGCATTCGTTCGGCATTGGCATATCCTGGGATACTTTTAATTGCTTCAGTTACGATTTTGTTTTTTTTGGTAACTTTTGCCCTACCCCGTATCGCAGAAGTTTTTTTAAGTGGTGGATTAGAACCGCCATTATTTTCACGCGTAGTTTTTTCCGTAGGATTATTTATTGCCCAATATGTCTGGATATTAGGTTCGGTAATTTTAGTTAGTTCACTAGTATTATTTTATTTTTTCTTTAAAACAAAAATTGGCAGAAAAATATTATTTCGTTTTCTAAATTATGTTCCTATTGTAAATACGGTTATTGAAAGAATTGCTATTCAGAGATTTGCTTTGACATTGGGTCATTTAATTAGAGCAGGCCTTCCAATAATTGATTCTTTAGAATTAACAGCAATTGCTGTTGGACATGATAATATGGAGATGAGTCTAAAACGCATTGCTCATGAAGGTGTTGCGCGGGGTTTAACTATTGGCGAAGCTTTTCGTAAAGAATCCAGTTTTCCTTTAGTGATAACTAATTTAGTAGCAGTTTCAGAAAGAGCCGGCCACTTAGATGAAATATTATTTATTTTATCTACTTTTTATGAATCAGAAATTGATGCGTCGATTAAGGTTCTAGTTTCTGTTATTGAGCCAGCTATGTTGATTGTGATTGGTGGGATAGTGGGAACAATAGCAATGTCAGTTATTGTTCCAATATATCAATTAGTGGGACAATTTTAATATGAACCACACAAAAAAAGGGTTTACCCCGTTAGAAGTAGCCTCGCCAAGGTCTTCCAGACTCGCGCCAAAGGCGCGAGCGAGACTTCTAACGGGGTTTACATTAGTAGAAATTATGGTGGTGATGGCAATTATTGTTATAGTGTCATTACTGATCGGAATTTATCTGACAACTTTTAGTAAAGAGCGTCATCTGCGATCTACTGCCGGAACAATCGTGTCCTTGTTAAGAAGTGCTCAACAGCGATCTCTTATTCAAGAGAATGGGAAATATTGGGGAGTTAAATTTGAAAATTTAACAACAGATAATCGTTATACATTATTTAGCGCTACCGATACAGCGCTTCTTGATTTTTCTGCCATTACCGTGGTTTATCTGCGAAGATTTTTAGAGTTCTTACAGCCTCCAGTTGCTGGTAATTCCGTTATTATTTTTGATAAAATATCCGGTAATTTGATTAATAATCCAAACTGTCTTACCGATTTTAATAACGCTTTTTCTAATATTAAGGTGCATCTTAGAAATTCAAATGCATCGTCAACTGTTAATATTTACTGCAATGGCAAGATTGAATAAAAATTTTACCTATCAAGCGGGCCAATCACTTGCGGAATTAATTATAGCAATTGGTGTTGGCGTCGTGATTATATTGGGAGGAATAGGTACAGTTTCGGTTTATTTACGAGTATCTTCTCAAGATATTACTTATCAAAAAGCCAACTTTTTAGCGCAAGAAATAATAGATAGAATAAATGTTACCGCTGAAGGTGATTGGAACAAGATAGTTAATGCTACTACCAGTAGCTACTTAACTCCCAGCTCTACTTCTACTGGTTTTCTTGTGCAATCGGGACAAGAAAACATTGCTTTAGATAATACAAATTATGTCAGATATTTTTACACTACTTCGGTTTGTCGAGATGCAATGGATTTTATTGTTGATTGTGTTGTAGTTGGTTCTATTAACGATCCATTTACAAGAAAGATTCAAACTGTTGTTGGGTGGTCATATCGTGGCGCTCCCACTAATGTTTCTTTAGAAAAATATGTTACTAGAACTAGCAATGAAATATCCTTCCAAGATAATTGGATAGGCGGTTCATCTTGTCCTAGTTCCGATTCTGTTTTTACCAATTACAATACCGGATTTTGCAGTTCAACTCCAAATTTAGATTTTTCATCTAACCCAGGTGTAATTAAAATTCAAGGATTCTAAGATGAAATTTCTAATTTCTAATTTCAAATTTCTAATTTTAGGTTTATTGTTTTTAATCGTTGCTACGGTTTTAGCTCATCAAGTAGGTTTTCAAAATATTGACACAAGAAACGTCGGTGAACGTTGGGCCTGGAATGATGTAATTGGTTGGATAGATTTTCATCACAGTGCCATACACAATATTGAGGTTGGTTCTAATGAGATTAGGGGATGGGCAAGTTCTACTGTGGGTTACATTGTTTTGAATTGTGCAACTACTCCCAATGGGAATATTTGTGGTAGCAGTAATTTTAAGGTTAACAATGATGGTGGCGGTTTATTATCAGGATTTGCCTGGAGTGAAAACATAGGTTGGATTAGTTTTTGTGGCAATAGCACTAGTGTTTCCTCTTGGAATGGTAGCGGATGGGTTTGTCCCGCTTTCCCTTCTTATCGTGTTCGTATTGATCAAGATGGCCCTTCCGAAAGTCATTTTAAAGATTGGGCTTGGAATGATATAGTTGGTTGGATTAGTTTTGATTGTTTCAACACTGGTTCATGTTTATCGTCTAATTATAGAATTCAAACAAGCGCTAATTCTGGCAGTATTTCGGCTGTTTTGGAATCTAATATATTTGATACAAAAAGCAGTAAGACTTATTTTAACACTATAATTTGGCATGGTGTTCAGCCTCCCGGCACTGCTGTGCTAATAGAGCTGGCAACATCCAACAGCACCACCACTCCCTGGACTTACAATGCTCCTATAAATTTATTAGTGAGCACTCCAACTAAATTAATCGGTGATAATTATCTTGACCGCCGTTATATTCGTTATCGAGTAACTTTATTAAGCGATCTGGCGCAAACAAGTAGTCCGGAAATAAATGATATAATTATTAATTGGAGTCCATTATGAGAAAGGGCTTTGTTATGTTGCCAACTATTTT
>CAZATK010000010.1:0-6360 GCA_964488085.1 uncultured Candidatus Saccharibacteria bacterium | reverse complement strand
ATTATTAATTGGAGTCCATTATGAGAAAGGGCTTTGTTATGTTGCCAACTATTTTAGTGCTGTCCTTTATTATTTTAAGTATTGCTTTATCGGGGCTATTTATTGTTTTTACTTTAAATCGTTCCAACTATGCTATCAAACTTTCCGGTACTGCTCTATCCGTTGCTCATGCTGGTATTAAAGATGCCAGTTTAATAATTATTAGGAATTCTAATTGGTCCCCAGCTGGTTGTGGTTCCAGCGTTCCGAGCCAAACTATCAATACTTACGTGTTAAATGTCGGTCAAAATAAAGCTTATATTTGCGTAGAAAGAATTGGCAATAAATATACAATTAACTCTTTGGGCCAGGTCTTAAATCAGAAAAAATATTTGAAAGCGGTATTAGATCAAGATAGCTTTTCGGGTCAAATAAGATTGCAATTTATTAATGAAGTTCAATTTTAAGAAAATTTTTAAGTTATTAAATCCTGTTTTAAGAATAGGTGGATTAGAAATAAGTGATAGTGCCATTCGATTGGCTTTTATTGATGACGGAAAGGTTCAACAATACAATCAACTATTGTCGCCGGGAATAGTTAAAGACGGATTAATTCAAGATGACAATAAATTTATTGTCGCTCTAAACAGCTTGCATTCTCAATTTATATCTCTAACCAAACCTATTCCCGTTATTGTTTCTTTATCATCTGTTGGAATTTATACCCAAATTTTTAATCTGCCTCTCCTTAAAGGAGATCAGTTACAAGAGGCGGCTAACTTAAATTTAACAATGATATCGCCAATTGATAAAAAAACAGCTTATTTTGATTGGCAGGTTGTTGGGCAAGCAAGTAATGGCAATCAAGAAATATTAGGAGCATTTGTTGAGTCAAAAATAATTGACAAATTTGTTTTAGCTCTTAGAAAATCTAATTTTTTAGTTGTCGCAATAGAATTCTTTCCGTTATCGTTAGTGCGCCTTATAAAAGAATCTTTGTCCATTGATGCCAGTAAACCTTATTTAGTTTTAAATTTAAATAATGAGGGAGTAGATTTTATTTTGATTAGGAATAAAAATTCGTATTTTAATTATTTTTTACCCTGGATGATGGTTCATAAAAAAAATGGCGGAGATCAAGTAAAATTCGATGATTTTAAAGAAGTAATGCTTATTGAATTAAGACGTGTTCTTAATTTTTATAGTAGTCGTTGGGGGGGCACGGTTGATAATTTAATTTTATTTAATTCTGGGTCTTCTCAAGAAATATCTGATTGGTTAAAAAAAGATTTTGGTTTTAACATCATTTATCTTGATATAGAAACTAGCTGGTTGATTTCCAGAGGCGCCGCTTTGCGCGGTCTAATTCCTAGAATTGAAGATAATTTTATAAGTTTAGCAAAGATTGGGACAGAAGAAGAATTTATGAGAAGCGGTATTTGGCGATTTGTTGTGATTTGGCGTAATGCTATTTTATCAACACTATCCATACTACTTTTATTGTTTATTATTGCTAACCTTCTTTTTATAAGAATGAATAATAATTTAATTACTGATCTTCAGAGTGGTAAAGATCCTATTGATTTACAAGAGGTAGCTTTGCTAGAAAATGAGGCTAGAGACTTTAATTTTTTATTAGATAAGATTCTTCTGGCTCAGCAAAAATTTAATCCTCAATCTTCTATTTTGAAAAAAATATATAATTTCAGGAGCGATATTCTTATAAATCAACTGAACTTTAATTCTCAATCTCGAACAATATCTTTAGTCGGAAGCGCAAACAGCGAATCAACTATTATTAGTTTTAAAAATTTTCTTGCTAAAGATTCTAGTTTTGAAGATGTTTCGTTGCCTCTTTCGGCAATTACTCCTTCTCCGGAGGGGAGATCTGATTTTAGCGCTACTTTTAAAGTTAAGAGATAGGCCACCCCACCCCACATATCTCTCATCAATACCGTCCTCGGTTAGAATAAATCGGAATGATTATTTTTCTCCGTTGCGCGGAAAAATCGAACTCGCCCTCCGTCCGCCTTCGGCGGACTTCGGAACTCAGACAGCGATTTTTCCTAAACTACGTCAATAATCATTCTCGATTTATGTACTAACCTCCGAATTAATATTGATTCGAGATATATGGGGTGGGGTGTATAAGGGGGGTGGGGGTTGGAGAAAATCAAATGGTGTTTTGTTTATTAACGGGGGGGGTGGCTGGTGTGGGCTTATATCCAAACACTAATAAACCCACCTCCCGCACATCTTCGACGAGCCTAAGTGAAGGAGTAATAAATTACCATAAATCCGAGTAAGGCAACATAATAAAAATAAGATGTTTGAATCCCGAATCCGTCCCGCAAATGCGGGACGAGATGAGGTTGAGTTTTATTTTTACTATGTTGTACACGAGGATTTATGGAAGGTAATTTATTAAACTCCGTAACGGGTGAGGAGAGGATGTGTGGGAGGTGGGGATTGAGAGGGGGTGATGAGGATAAGAGAATGCTAAGAAACAATACTCTTTATTGCTTTAAAAACCCCCTCTAATTTTTTCTTATTAGGGGGTGATATTTTTTTCAATACTAATGCGTCTGCTTTAGTCCGTACTTTTTCCTTTGCGGGTCTAATACCAATTCTTAACCTCCAAAATTTATCGGTTTTTAACTGATTAATAATATTTTGTACGCCTTTATGTCCAGCAGAACTACGGCCAAAAGATAATTTATATTTTCCTAATTCTATATCCGAATCGTCATGAATTATTAGTAAATCTTCTGGTTTAATTTTCTGTTTTTTTATTTCTTGTTTCACAAATTCTCCCGATTTATTCATATAGACTTCAGATTTAATTCCCTTGCCTAAAAAATCTATGACCATAAAACCAACATTATGATTGGTGTTTTCGTATTCTTTTTCGGGGTTTCCTAAACCGATTATTAATTTAAAGTTTTGCATCGATGCCCTAATTATACTAGAATTTGGAATAATGAAGCAATTTCTACTTTATGTTTGGGAAATTTTAGAGCTTGTAATTATTGCGGGCGTTACCGTTTTCATTATCAGAACATTTTTTGCCCAGCCATTCTTAGTGAGCGGAGCTAGCATGAGTGATAATTTTAATAGCGGTGATTATTTAATTGTAGATGAAATCACTTATCAATTTGAATCTCCGCAACGAAGTGATGTTATTGTTTTTCGTTATCCGGAAAATCCAAGCACTTTTTATATAAAAAGAATTATTGGTTTGCCGAGGGAGCATGTGGTGATAAAAAATTCAGAAGTATTTGTGAATAATAATAAATTAGAGGAAACGTATTTAGATAATGGCATCAAAACATCTGGCGATGTAGATATTATTTTAGATAACGATGAATATTTTGTTTTAGGGGATAATCGTTATCATAGTTATGATTCGCGTAGTTGGGGGTCCGTGCCCAAGAAGAATATTATCGGCTTTGCCAGAATGAGACTATTTCCTTTTAATGTTGTTGGGATTTTGAAACGGCCTACTTATCAATAGGAAATAAAACCCCAAGTACCAATGTCCAAATCCCAACAAATGACCAAATCACAAATCCTAATTTTTTGGGATTTTAATTATTGTGATTTTATTGGTCATTGGTCATTAAGATTTGGAATTTAATTAGTAATTATTGCTAATTTTTTTTAATGTAACTATAATCAAAGAAAATCTTTTATGAAAATCAAAAAACTGATATTTCAGAGCATTAAGGGAATGCACGATATCTTGCCTCAAGATCAATTGGTTTGGGATAAGATGCGACAAACTTTTAAAAATGTTGTTGAGCATTATAATTTTTCTCGTATAGATACTCCTATTCTAGAAAAAGCAGATTTATTCACTAAAGGAGTTGGACAAAGTACGGATATTATAGAAAAACAAATGTTCAGTTTTGAAACTTCTGGTAAGGAAATTTTAGCTTTGCGTCCAGAAAACACAGCTTCAATAGCCAGGGCTTATATTCAACATGGGTTAAGTCGTTTAGGCCAGCCCGTAAAGTTGTATTATTTGGGTCCCATGTTTCGTCATGAAAATCCCCAAGAAGGAAGGTATCGTCAGTTTTATCAAGCCGGAATAGAGACATTAGGAGGGGATTCCGATGCGATTTATGATGCCCAAAGCATTTTAGTTATGTACCGAGTTTTAGAAGAGTTAAAGTTGGGCAAGTTAAATATTCAGGTTAATGCTATCGGCTGCAGGGTTTGTCGTCCTCTTTATCGTAAAAAACTACAAGCTTTTTATAAAAACAAAGCTGTTTGTAAAAATTGCAAAGTGAGATTAGTAACTAATCCGTTAAGATTATTGGATTGTAAAGAAAAAGAGTGTCAGGTCGTTAAAAAAGATGCGCCAATTATTTTGGATAGCATTTGCAGTTATTGCAACAGCCACTTTCGTTTAGTTTTGGAATATTTAGATGAATTAAAGCTGTCTTATACTTTAAATAATAATTTAGTAAGAGGGCTCGATTACTATAATAGAACTGTTTTTGAAGTGTTTGTTGACGGTCTGGATTTCGCATTGGCCGGTGGCGGTCGTTATGATTATTTGGTGGAATCTTTAGGGGGCAGACCCACACCAGCGGTGGGATGGTCAATGGGGTTGGAAAGAATATTGTTAGCTATTCAGAAAAATAATATAATTTTTTCGGAGAAATCAAAGGCCAATGTATTTTTTATTCATATGGGCGATGAGGCGAAGAAAAAAAGTTTGTCTTTAATTGAGGCCTTGCGACAAGGGAAAATTCAAGTTAAAGAATCTTTAGGTAAAGATTCATTAAGATCTCAATTAAGAATGGCGGATAGGGTGGGGGCAAAATTGGGCTTGATTTTTGGACAGAAAGAAGCATTTGAAGATTCAATTATTATTCGAGACTTAGAAACAGGAGAGCAGGAAACAGTATTGATTTCAAAGTTGGTAGAGGAAGTTAAGAGAAGACTATAATAAAACCCCAAGCACCAATGTCCAAATTCCAACAAATGACCAAATCACAAATCCCAACTCTTTGGGATTTTAACTATTGGGATTTTGTTGGTCATTGGTCATTAGGATTTGGGATTTGATATGGACTGTCTCTTTTGTAAAATAATAAAAAAAGAAATAAAAGCCGAGATCATCTACGAAGACGAAGAAGCTCTAGCTGTTTTAGATGTTCACCCTAAAGCTCCGGGACATACGATGATTTTGCCAAAGGTTCATGCCGACAATTTATTGGACTTACCAGATGAAAAAGTTGGACCTGTTTTTCAAGCAGTAAAAAAAGTAACAGAGATAATTAAAAAATCTTTAAAGTCGGATGCGTTTACTATTGGCATAAATAACGGAAAATATAGCGGACAAGTTATAGATCATCTCCACATTCATATTATTCCGCGTTGGCAGGGGGATGGTGGCAAATCAATTCATTCCGTGGTAGATAATGTACCAAAAGAATCTCTGGAAGAAATTAAAAAAAGAATATTGCTAGAGTTGACTTAAAAGTATTTTTTCAATATAATGAAAACTAATGTTACAAATTACTAAAAAAGAAGGGGAATCTTCTGCGTCTCTCTTATATCGTTTTACTAAAAAGATGCAACAAAGCGGTATTTTGCGTGAATCTAAAAAGAGACGTTTTTACCATCGTGCCGTAAACAAAAATAAAAGATTTGCCTCCGCCTTGCATAGAGAAATAAAAAGAGGAGAAACGGAGAAAGCGAAGAAGATGGGACTGTTATAATAAAACCCCAAGCACCAATGTCCAAGTCCCAACAAATGACCAAATCACAAATCCCAACTTTTTGGGATTTTAATTATTGGGATTTTGTTGGTCATTGGTCATTGAGATTTGTGATTTAATTTTAAACGCATGTTAAAAGACAAAATAAACGAAGATATAAAATCTGCTATGAAATCCGGTGATCAGCTTTCTTTAGATGTTTTACGGGGTCTTAATGCGGCTTTTAATAATAAATCCATTGAAAAGCGAGGTAAGGGGTTATCAGAAGAGCTTGCTGAAGAAGAAATATTAGAAATATTAGCCAAAGAATTAAAAAAAAGAAAAGACGCTGTCATTTTATATATCCAAGGGCATCGTGGAGATTTAGCTGAAAAAGAGGAAAAAGAAGCAGTGCTTATCCAAAAATACTTGCCTGCGCAAATGACAAGAGAGGAAATTGAGAAAATTGTTGTAAAAAAAATTGAAGTTATTCGAGCGGACAAGCAAGGCGATATTTCTTTCGGAAATATTATGAAGGAGGTAATGAAAGAGTTAAGAGGAAAAGCTGACGCGCAAATCATTAGCGGTATTGTCAAAGAAAAGATTTAGGAGTAAGTTGCCATATAGACCATTAAATTTTTTATATATAAAGGAGGGGGGTTATGAGCGA
>CAZATK010000009.1:0-21835 GCA_964488085.1 uncultured Candidatus Saccharibacteria bacterium | reverse complement strand
ATACTTTGCCTTAATTAAAAACCTCTGTACAATAACTAATAACATTGGAGAGGTCGCATAGTGGCCTAGTGCGCATGCTTGGAAAGCATGTTTACCGCAAGGTATCGAGGGTTCGAATCCCTCCCTCTCCGCCAATGTCTAAAACGAAATTTATTTTTGTAGTTGGCGGAGTTATTTCTGGCGTTGGCAAAGGAACGGCTGTTGCCTCAATTGCTCTGCTCTTGCAGAAGCGTGGATATAAAGTAAGCGCTGTCAAAATTGACCCCTATATAAACATAGATGCTGGCACAATGAATCCCACCGAGCACGGGGAAGTTTTTGTTACAAAAGATGGTTTGGAATGTGATCAAGATATTGGCAATTATGAAAGATTTCTGGATATTGAAATTACCCGCATAAATTATATGACAACCGGACAAGTTTATTCATCGGTAATAGAGCGGGAAAGAAATTTAGGATACAAGGGGAAATGTGTTGAAACTATACCTCATATCACACAAGAAATAATTGATAGATTAAACAAGGCAGCGGAAAACAGCAAAGCGGATATTATTATTGTTGAAATTGGCGGAACAGTTGGCGAATATCAGAATTTAATATTTTTAGAAGCAGGTCGTCTTATGCAATTAAAAACCCCTGAAAATGTTCTTTGGATTTTAGTCACTTATTTGCCTATTCCGGGAAAAATAGGAGAAATGAAATCTAAGCCCACTCAGCACGCGGTTCGTACTCTTAATTCTGCCGGCATTCAACCGCAATTTATTTTAGGTCGCTCTAGTCATCCAATAGATTCGGTTAGAAAAGAAAAAATTTCCACTTTTTGCAATGTTCAAACTGAAAATGTCATATCAGCTCCGGATGTAGAAAATATTTATGAGATTCCATTAAATTTTGCAAAGGAGCATTTAGATGAAAAAATTATTAAAAAATTGGGATTGAATTCTAAAAACAATTATTTAGGCAATTGGAAAAAATTTATTAAAAAAATAAATAATTTAGAAAGAGAAGTTAAAATTGCCATTGTCGGCAAATATTTTGAAACAGGAAACTTTGTTTTAAGCGATTCTTATATATCTGTCATTGAGGCGGTAAAACACGCTGCTTATTACTTAAATGTGAAGCCAGATATTCATTGGTTAGATTCTGGAATGTACGAAAAAAATAAAAAAGCACTATTAGAATTAAATAATTATGATGCTATTATCGTTCCCGGCGGATTTGGAGATAGAGGAGTTGAAGGGAAAATCAATGTAATTTCTTTTGCCCGTAAAAATAATATTCCGTATCTTGGACTATGTTACGGTATGCAATTGGCAGTTATAGAATTTGCGCGCAATGTTTGTAAATTAAAAGGCGCTCACACCACAGAATGTGATAGCGCGACTTCTTTTCCGGTTATTAATATTTTGCCGGAACAGAAAGAAAAATTACTGGCTAAAAATTACGGCGGTTCCATGAGGCTAGGCAATTATAAATGCCAATTATTGCCCACAAGTAGAGTGGCTAAGGCCTATCAAAACGCTTCATATTGGCAGTTTTTAAATAAAACAAGAACTCTTATTGAAGAGCGTCATCGTCATCGTTATGAATTTAACAATGAATATCTTGAGCAAATAACGGAAAGGGGATTGTTAGTTTCCGGCATTAATCCGGGAAGAAATTTAGTAGAAATTATTGAGTTGCCAAATCATCCTTATTTTATTGCCACTCAATTTCATCCAGAATTTAAATCAAGGCCACTGCATCCACATCCTATTTTTTTAGGACTAATTAAAGCTGTTCTGGACAAATAAAATATATTTGCTACAATTGTCCCTATGAACAAAAATATAAAATTAGTCGTTTATTTGGCGGTAGTTTTAGTGGTCGTTTGGTTTGGTTATAAGTGGTGGATTTCTAGTAATCAGGTTGATCTACAACAAGAGTTGACGGGTTTAGAAGACGTTGAAGCGATGGTAGATAACGAGGTCGTTTATACGGATGAAGGTTTTTCTCCTAATATGATTAAGGTTAAAGTTGGTGATACGGTGAGTTTTGTGAACGATAGCTCTAATGAAATGTGGGTAGCTTCCGCGCAACATCCAACTCATGAAGTTCTTCCGGGATTTGACCAATTAGAGGAAGGCGGAGATTATGAGTATACCTTTACTGAGGTTGGGGAATGGAAATATCACAATCATTTGAATCCTAAAGATTTTGGTTCGGTGGTGGTAGAATAAAGAATGTGAGAGAAAACCTCAATAAGATTAAAAAAATTTCGTGCAAGAATTGCAATAAACCGATGCTAAAAACTTGTTTTTGGTGTAGGCAGAACAATGTGCCTCGGCAGTCCTTGCGGTCACACGCTCAAAAGAGGAAATAAATTTTTAATTTCTAAATCTATATAAGGAGAGTCGGCTTCTTCTTGATGCTTAAATCTTTTTATTTTAATCGTCTTAATTTGAGGAAACATTTTCTTTACAGATTCTAAAGGTTCGGTTTTATCGTCAACAAAATATATAGAGGAATAAGAATTCTTATCAATTATTTTCTTCATTTCCGCGACTTTATCTGATTCATGCGTGATATGTATTTTTTGAAAATAATGAGAAATGCCGGATCTTTTCATTTTATTTTTTTGATAGGACAAATATCGTTTTGGGGCGTGAGATAATACGAACTTTTTATGGTCGCTTTGTTGAAGAAATTTTAATGCGTCAGGAAAAACAAAAGACCGATAATCGAGATGGTAGGTTTTTGGGGGATTATCCTTATAATCCGGATGAAGTTCTTTTAAATGATGCGTATTAAATAAAGTATCATCAAAATCTAAGACCAAAATCGATTTTTTCTGTTTTGGAATTTCTCGTTTTATTAATTTTAATATCAATTCGCTTATTTTTTTTGAATCGTGATTATTAGGATTTTTTTTATCAGCAATTTTTTTGTCTGGTAATATAACATGGTCTAAAACATTTTTTCCTAAATATTTTTCTATTTCTAAAACAAAATCCGCCGGATAAAAACCGTTAGTTTCTCCTAATTTGTTTTGAAGATTGCAAATGAATATTTTTTTGGCGCGAGATTTTTTTATTGATTCACTAATTCCATTTACTAAAAAGTTTGGAATAATACTCGTATATAAATCTCCGGGCCCTAAAATAATTACATCGGCTTTTTTTATAGCTCGGATTGCCTCATTGTTGGCTTGAACTTTTGGTTTAATAAATATCTCTTTAATTTTCAAATGCGTATCATGTTTGGGTATATCAATATTAGTTTCGCCTTCTATAATCTGATTATTCTCCAGCTTGGCGTATAAATGGGCATTTTCTAAAGTTACGGGAATAACTTTTCCCTTTATTTGAAAAATTTTGTTTATATCTTTACCTTGCTGTAAAACGGCTAGTATGATTAAATTCCCTAAAGAATGTCCCTTTAAGAACCCCGAATTAAAGCGATGCCACATTATCTCTTTTAAATCCTTGGGCAATGACGAGAGTCCGATAATCGATCTTCTTAAATCGCCAATGGCAATTGTGTGATATTCTTTTCTTATTATGCCGGTAGAACCGCCATTATCTAGAGCGGAAACGATAGCTGATAATTGGACAGGGTATTGACTGAGGCCTAATAATAAATTATAAATTCCGTTTCCGCCGCCAATAACAACTATTTTTTTATTTATGAAAGCCATAATTTTAGCCGCAGGAGAAGGCATTAGGATGCGTCCCTTAACCACTGATTATCCTAAACCTTTATTAAAAATTGGCAAGCTAACTTTGCTGGACCACTTAGTTTCCAAATTTCCCAAAGAAATTAATGAATTGATTATTGTCATTCGTTATTTGGGAGACAAAATCATGGATCATTGTGGTTCTAAATTTTATAGCAGAAAAGTTACCTACGTGCGTCAATCTGATAATGTTAAGGGCACTTATGCTGCCTTGAAGGCTTGTCAAAATTTATTAATTCCGGGAGAAAAATTTTTTGTTTTTTATGCCGATGATTTAATAGATAATAAATGCATAAAAGAATGTTTAAATTATAAAAAAGGGATAGTCGTATCAAAAGTTAAGGATGCAACTAAGTTTGGAGTAGTTCAGCTTCGTCCTGATGGATCTCTGTTGGCGATTTTAGAAAAACCAGAACGACCTCCAACTGATTTAGCTCTTACCAGCGTTATGTTGCTAGATACCGAAATTTTTAATTATTATCCGGGGACAGCAAGTAATGGAGATGAGTATTTGTCTGTGGCAATAGAAAAAATGGCCAAAGATCATTTCGTGAATGTGATTTTTACTGACAAATGGATACCAATAGGTTTTCCCGAAGATTTAATAAAAGCTGAACAATGGTTCGACGCGGCTCACCACAAGTGCTAAAATGACGTGATAATGGATATCGTTTTTCAGTTAGTCGTTCTACTTTTTTCTGTGATAGTGCATGAGGTTTCTCACGGAGCGGTAGCTTTTTATTTAGGTGATGACACTGCTAAAAAAATGGGGCGTTTAACTTTAAATCCGCTTAAACATATTGACCCCTTCGGATCAATTATCTTACCCCTAATGCTATCGTTGCCATTGTTTTTTGGTCTTAAATCAATAGTGGTGGGATGGGCCAAGCCCGTACCTTATAATCCGTTTAATTTAAAAAATCCAAAATTAGGCGGGGGTTTAATAGCGGTTGCCGGTCCCGCCAGCAACTTTTTTTTAGTTCTTATTTTCGCTTTATTGCTGAAGTTTGCGATTATATTTCATTTGGGTTTAGGAATTATAGTGGCTTTTAAATTAATTATTTTTATCAATTTGTTATTAGCTGTATTTAACTTAGCGCCCATACCGCCATTGGATGGCTCAAAAATTTTATTTTCAATTTTACCATCCAAATATTATAAAATTGAATCGTTTCTAGAAAGAAATAGTTTGATTTTAATTTTATTATTTATTTTTTTTGGATTGTCTTATTTATACTTTATTATTGAGGCATTATATTATTTACTTTTGACATTAGTGGGCGTTTAATGTTACGCTCACCCTCACATGTCTACAATTAGGCAATTATTAAAAAAAGGAAGAAAGAAATTAATCAGCAAATCCAAAGCCCCGGCTTTATCGCGCTATTTTAACTATTTGCAAAACAAACCGGTTCAATCCGCATCTCCATTTAAAAGAGGCGTGTGTGTTAAAGTTTTTACCACCACTCCTAAAAAGCCAAATTCCGCTTTGCGTAAAGTGGCTCGTGTAAGACTTACCAATGGTCAAGAAGTTACCGCATATATTCCTGGAGAAGGGCATGCCTTGCAAGAGCACTCGGTGGTTGTAATTCGTGGTGGTAGGGTAAAAGATTTGCCAGGTGTTCGTTATCATATTGTGCGAGGGGTTTTAGATACTACTGGCGTTCAAAGACATCAGCAAAGATCAAAATATGGAGCTAAAAGGCCTAAGGCGACGGCTTAATTATTATGCGTAAAAAAAGAGTTCACAAAAGACAATATAGACCGGATTTAAAATATAACAGCATTGCCGTCAGCAGATTTATTAACTATTTAATGGAAGATGGAAAGAAATCTATTGCGGAAAAAATTTTGTATAATGCTTTTGATTTAATTAATAAACAAATTAATCAAGAACCACTTTCTGTTTTTGAAAAGGCATTAGAAAATGTTTCTCCGTTAACAGAGGTTGCCAGTCGTCGTATCGGTGGCGCTAATTATCAAGTTCCTAAGCCGGTAAGGGCGGAGCGCAAGTTTATGTTGTCAGTTCGTTGGATTATTGAAGCGGCTCGATCCAAAAAAGGAAAAGAAATGGCTATTAAATTAGCTGAAGAAATTTTGTCAGCTTTTAAAAACGAGGGAGCGGCCATTAAGAAAAAACAGGATGTTCATCGCATGGCAGAAGCCAATAGAGCTTTTGCCCACTTGAGCTGGCAATAAGAATCAATGAGGCAGTACCCGATAGAAAAAGTTAGAGACATAGGCATTATTGCGCATATTGATGCCGGAAAAACCACTGTTTCGGAGCGGGTTCTTTTTTATACTGGAGTTTCTCATAAAATTGGAGAGGTTCACGAAGGCACAACGGTTATGGATTGGATGGAGCAAGAAAGAGAACGTGGCATTACTATTACAGCCGCCGCTACCACTTGTTTCTGGACTCCCACTTATGCCAAGGGTAATAAGGCCTTTGAGCATCAGATTAATTTAATTGATACTCCGGGACATATTGATTTCACTATTGAGGTTAAAAGATCAATGCGTGTTTTAGACGGCGCTGTTGTTGTTTTTGATGGTGTTTCTGGTGTGGAACCGCAATCAGAAACCAATTGGCATTATGCTGATGAATATGTAGTGCCCCGCTTGTGTTTTATTAATAAGTTAGATCGTTTGGGGGCTAGCTTTGAAGGTAGTTTAAAGTCAATTCAAGACAGATTAAATCCTAACGCTATGGCGATGCAAATACCGATTGGTTTGGAATCTGCCTTTGAGGGAATTATAGACTTATTAAAAATGAGAGCTTATTACTTTGATGGAGAAAAAGGAGAAATAATAGTTGAAAAAGATATTCCAGAAAATTTAAAAGTTGAAGCTGAAAAACGCAGAAATGAATTGGTGGAAAAAATTGTGGAGCAAGACGATTCCCTTATGCACGCTTTTCTTGAAAAAAAAGAAATTAGTTTAGATGATTTAAAAAGAGTTTTAAGAAAAGCCGTTCTAAAGATAGCTATCATTCCCGTTTTGATTGGTTCCGCTTTAAAAAATAAGGGCGTGCAGTTGGTGTTGGATGCGGTGGTTGATTATTTACCATCGCCAGTTGACTTGCCTCCGGTTAAAGGCATTAATCCAAAAAACAATCAAGAAGAAGAACGTCCTGCAAAAGACGACGCTCCTTTTGCTTCTTTGGCATTTAAAATTGCCACCGACCCCTTTATTGGCGCTTTAACTTTCTTTCGTGTTTATTCTGGAACTCTGAAAAAAGGAACTTATGTTTTAAACTCGTCTAAAAATACTAAGGAAAGAGTTGGTCGCATCGTTCGTTTGCATGCCAATCATCGTGAAGATGTTGATGAAATTTATTCTGGTGAGATTGGCGGTCTGGTTGGCACGAAAGATACTTCCACTGGCGACACTATTTGCGATCCTGAAAAGCCGATTATTTTAGAAAGAATTGTTTTTCCCGAGCCGGTTATTTCAATGCGCATTGAACCAAAAACTAAAGCCGATCAAGAAAAAATGGGCATTGCTTTAAAGCGTCTCTCCGAAGAGGACCCAACTTTTAGAATTAGCGGTGATTCAGAAACTGGAGAAACAATTATTTCCGGTATGGGCGAACTTCATTTAGATATTATTGTTGATCGTATGCGAAGAGAATTTAGTGTTGGGGCTAATGTCGGTCGTCCTCAAGTGGCTTATAGAGAAACCATTAAAGGAACGGCTCAAGCTGAAGGAAAATATATTAGGCAGTCCGGTGGTAAGGGTCAGTATGGTCATGTTTGGTTAAAGGTAGAGCCATTAGAGCCGGGGAAGGGATTGGAATTTGAAAATGTTATTAGAGGAGGCGTTATTCCCCAAGAATTTATTAAACCTACGGAGAAGGGCGTTCGTGAAGCGGCGAGTCGTGGAGCTATTGCTCAATATCCAATGGTGGATTTGAAAGTGACTTTATATGACGGCTCTTTCCATGATGTGGACTCTTCCGAAGCGGCATTCAAAATAGCGGGCTCAATTGCTTTCCAAGAAGCCGTTAAACGCGCGCGTCCGGTGGTTATGGAGCCGATTATGAAAGTGCAAATTATTGTGCCGGCGGAATTTTTAGGTGATGTGACTGGCGATGTTAATTCCAAGCGAGGAAAAATTGAAGCAATGAATGATCGTTTTCATACTAAAGTCATTGACACGAAAATTCCGCTTTCGGAAATGTTTGGATACGCTACCTCTTTACGCTCTATGAGCCAAGGCCGCGGATCTTTCACGATGGAATTTGATCATTATGAAGAAGTTCCCAATAATATCGCGCAGTTAATTATTGAAGGGAAGAGGAAGTAGGGTGAAAATTTTTGTTAAAGCGAAACCCGATGATTGGGAAGAGAAAGTAGAAAAGATTGATGATACGCATTTTGTGGTATCGGTCAAAGAACCGCCAATTAAGGGGCAAGCCAATTACGCCATTATTAAAGTTCTTGCTAAATATTTTAATATTGAAAAACATCGCTTAAAAATAGTTTCAGGATATACTTCTAGAAATAAAACAATTGAGATTTTGTTTCAAAAAAATAGTGCGTAGCGGGGTGAGGTAAAAAAAGCCACTTGTCGTGGACAAATGGCAAACTTTTTATGTGTTTTGAAAAGGAAAGTCTTCGAACTGTATTTCTAATTCTTTCAACAGCTTTTGATTAACTTCGATGATAGACCAAATTTTTCTACGCAGATGCGTATAATGACTTTTTATTTTTAAATCGCAAAGCTCGGCTTTTTTCAAAATCCTTGCGAAATATATGGGCAAATGAGGGTCACTTGAAACTTCGTGTTTTGCGCCATTATGCCAAAAAGAAACATTTCTGTATCCTTGTTTTACAAGCAAGGCAGCGATAAAATAAGCATCATTTCGGTCGTCACAGCTCTCAATTTCTAAAAAGATTTCTCTACCCAGACTGACGGACTTTACGTACATAGAACCTCCTTTAAGGTTTAAGGAACTGCCACATAGTAACAAGGAATTGTAAATAACGCAAGCTCCAATAAATAGTGTTTAATTTTGTAGGGGTTGACACACGCTACCTTTTTAATATAAATTTAACCCATTGTCTGTCGGGACACGTCTTATCTAGAAGATATGGCATTAATAAAATAATTATAAAAAAATGGCAGAAAAAGCTAAGTTTGAAAGAAGTAAACCACACGTAAACGTCGGTACAATCGGTCACGTTGACCACGGTAAGAGCACATTAACTGCGGCTCTTACTCACGTCCTTCACTTAAAAGGATTGGTAAGCAAGGAGGTAACCGTAGACGAATTAGATAAAAGCCCTGAAGAAAAAGCTCGTGGTATTACAATATCCATTCATCATTCCGAATATGAATCAGAAAAGCGTCACTACGCCCACATCGATGCTCCGGGACATGCTGACTATATTAAAAACATGATAACTGGCGCCGCTCAAATGGATGGCGCTGTTTTAGTTGTCTCTGCAGTTGACGGCCCGATGCCTCAAACTAGAGAACATATTCTTTTAGCTCGTCAGGTAGGTGTGCCGGCTATTATTGTCTTCTTAAATAAAGTAGATCAGGTTGATGATTCAGAATTAGTAGATTTAGTTGAATCTGAAGTCAGAGAATTGTTAAAAAAATACGAATTTCCCGGTGACCAGACCCCAGTAATCCGTGGTTCTGCTTTAAAGGCCTTGGAATCAAAAACACTTGATGATCCTGCAAACAAACCAATTTTAGACTTAGTTAAGGCCTTAGATGAATATATTCCAGAGCCGGTTAGAGAAACAGATAAACCATTCTTAATGCCCATTGAAGATATTTTTTCAATTGAAGGAAGAGGCACCGTGGTTACTGGCAGAATAGAGAGGGGAATAGCAAAAGTTAATGAAGAAATAGAAATTATTGGAATAAGGCCAACTGCTAAAACGGTAGTTACTGGCATAGAAATGTTTAATAAATTATTAGACGAAGGCAGGGCCGGTGATAATGTCGGTGTTTTGTTAAGAGGATTGAAAAAAGAAGACGTGGAGCGTGGTCAGGTTTTAGCTAAACCAGGCTCAGCCAGCCCTCACACGGAATTTGAAACAGAAGTTTATGTGTTGACCAAGGAAGAAGGCGGACGTCATACCCCATTCTTTAAGGGATACAAACCACAATTCTATATGAGAACAACTGATGTTACCGGAGAAGTTATATTGCCAGAAGGCACAGAAATGGTTATGCCTGGTGATACGGTAAAGTTGTCTGTTAAATTGATTGTTCCTATAGCTCTTGAGGAAAAACAAAGATTTGCTATTCGTGAAGGAGGCAAAACAGTGGGAGCGGGAGTTGTAATTAAAATATCAAAATAATCTAATAGTTTTAAGTTTATGGCAAAGAAAGAAGTTTTGGTAGAAAAATTACGACTGAAGATTAAGGCCTATGATAGCAAGCTGATTGATAATTCGGTGAAACAAATTATTGATACCGCCAAGAGATACGAAGCTAAGATTATTGGGCCAATTCCTTTGCCAACCGAAGTCCATAAATATACCGTTAATCGTTCCACTTTCGTTCATAAAAATTCCAGAGAGCAGTTTGAGTTAAGAGTTCATAAGCGTTTGGTAGATATATTAAATTTTAATCAAAATGTGATTGAGGCGTTGTCAAAATTAAATTTAGCGGCAGGTGTGGATATAGAAATAAAGGTTATTTAATATGAAATTAATAGGCAAAAAAATTAAGATGACTCAATTGTGGAAGGAAGATAAGATGATAGGCGTGACGGTGGTGAAAATAGAAGAATCAAGCGATATCTCCGGACTAAAATCCGGAGATTTAGTAAAAGTTAGCGGGACTTCCAAGGGCCGTGGGTTTCAAGGCGTAGTTAAAAGGCACGGTTTTCACGGCGGTCCAAAAACTCACGGTCAAAAAAATCGGCTCCGCGCCCCCGGTTCAATCGGCAACACTACTCCTCAAAGAGTTCTTCCGGGAAGAAAGATGGCAGGTCATATGGGTAATGTAAGGGTGAGCGTGAAGAATTTAAAAGTTATAGAAATTAATCCAGAGACTAGAGAACTGCTTATCAGAGGCGCTGTTCCGGGAAATAGGGGCAGTAGAGTGGAAGTAAGCTCTATTATAAATATATGAAGGTTCAGCTATACAACATCAAAAATGAAATAGTGGGAGAAGTGGATATTGCGGATAAAATTTTTAATTTGCCTTGGAATTCCAGTTTAATCCATCAAGTCATAACTATTATTGACTCTAATAGTAGACAAAATTTGGCCCATACTAAAGATAGAAGTAAAGTGCGTGGTGGTGGCAAGAAACCTTGGAGACAAAAACATACTGGCAGAGCTCGTCATGGCTC
The DNA here is from genome assembly GCA_964488085.1 of uncultured Candidatus Saccharibacteria bacterium. Classification (GTDB taxonomy): domain Bacteria; phylum Patescibacteriota; class Minisyncoccia; order UBA6257; family UBA11618; genus CAZATK01. Next base: position 10,796 of record CAZATK010000009.1, on the reverse strand, counting down.
CATTAGATCTCCTCTTTGGAAGGGCGGTGGTGTTACTTTCGGTCCAACTAATGAAAGGAATTTTAGTAGAAGTATTAATAAAAAAATGCTTCGTTTGGCGCTTTACATTTCTTTATCAAGGAAGTTAAAAGACGGTGATTTAAAAATTATTGATAATTTAGATATCCATCAGCCAAAAACTAAAGAATTAAAATGGGTTCCTAGTAGTTCTTTACTGATTCCGTCTTTAGATAATAAAAATATTTTTAGAGCTTCTTCAAATTTACCTAAAATAAAAAGTTCTCGTCCGGACTCTTTGAGTGTAAAAGATATTATTAAGTACAAAAATATTTTTCTGGATAAAAGAGCAGTAGAAAGCATAAGATAATATGATAAATAAACTCCTAGTAAAAAAACCGATAATCACCGAAAAAGTAACAATGCTTAGCCATTTAGGCAAGTATTCATTTCTCGTTGATCAATCAGCCAACAAAAACGAAATAAAAAAAGTTATAGAAGCAATATATAAAGTTAAAGTTAATGACGTTAATATCATTAATGTTAAGCCCAAGAAACGTCGTTTGGGAAGAACTTTGGGAACAAAACCGGGATATAAAAAAGCCGTTGTTACCTTGCAATCGGGGCAAAAATTAGATATACTCCCGCAATAGCTTGTGATGAGCATATTTAATTTTTTATGAAGTTTTATAAACCGACAACTAAATCAAGACGACAGATGAGTGTTGTTGATTATTCTGTTTTGACGGTTAGCGAACCATACAAACCCTTAACAAGGGCTATTTCTGCTAAATCTGGTAGAAATAATCGTGGTGTTATTACTATGCGCCATCAAGGCGGTGGCAATAAAAAAATTTATCGCGTTATTGATTTTAAACAAGATAAATTTGATGTTTTGGCAAGAGTAGAGACCATAGAATACGATCCCTACAGAACCGCTTTTATAGCTCTTATAGTTTATGCGGATGGTTCAAGAAATTATATTTTGGCGCCGAAAGATATAAAAGTAGGAGATAAAATAATTACTTCAGAAAACGCTCCGTTAACGGTTGGAAACCGTCTGCCATTAAGAAAAATTCCAGTTGGTTATTTTGTCCATAATATTGAAATGCAGAGAGGTGGCGGAAGCAAATTAATGAGATCTGCCGGTTCTTATGCCGAAGTTCTAGCTCATGATGCCGGTTACACTGATTTAAAAATGCCATCTAAAGAGGTTCGTAAAATTAGTTGGAATAGCTTAGCAACTATTGGTCAAGTTTCTAACCCAGAATGGAATTTGGTAAATTTTGGCAAAGCGGGACGTTCACGTTGGCTTGGTATCAGACCGACGGTGCGAGCGTCAGTTATGAACCCTTGTGATCATAAATATGGTGGTGGTGAAGGAAGACAGCGTCGAGGCACTCGTCGTCCAAAAGATATTTGGGGCAATATTACTGGTGGTCGTAAGACCCGTAATCCCAAAAAGAAATCTGGCAGTTTGATTATTCAAAGAAGACCAAAAATAAGATAAACATATATGGGTAGATCAAGTAAAAAAAGTCCTTACGTTGACCATAATTTATTAAAAAAACTGTCTCGCTTAAAAGCAGAAGACGCGACTGTGGTTAATACGTGGTCAAGATCATCGGAAATTTCCCCAGAAATGGTGGGCTTTACCATTGGCGTCCATAACGGAAAAATTTTTATTCCTGTGAATATCAAAGAGGAAATGGTTGGCCATCGGTTGGGCGAATTTTCTTTAACAAGAAAATTTGTTAAACATGGGGGCAAGATGCAGAGAGAGTTAGAACAATCTCAACAGCAAGCCGCGGTCCAGGCCAATGCCGCTGCTAAAACTTCCGTAGAAACTAAAAAATAATTTAATTTATGTCTACTATAACAGCAAAATTAAATTATCTGAAAATGGCGCCAAGAAAAGTTCGATTGGTGGCTTATGCCCTAAAAGGATTACCGGCTATAGAGGCAGAAGCTCAATTATTAATACGAAACAAAAGAGCTTCTCTGCCTTTATTAAAATTATTAAGATCAGCAGTTTCCAATGCAAAAAATAAGAATCTGGATTTATCCAAGCTTTTTATCAGTAAGATTACAGTTGACCAAGGGCCTATTTTAAAAAGATTTTTACCTAGAGCTCAAGGGAAGGCCACCTCTATTCATAAAAAATTAAGCCATATTACCTTAGCATTGTCAGAGGCCTCTCAATCTTATTCAGTAAAGTTTAATATTGTACCTAAGGAGAAAAAGACAAAAAAGGAAAAGATAAAGAAGTCGAAAAAAACGGCAACTCCTTCTGTTAAACAAAGTGCGGAAATTAAAGGTAAAACAGCAGAAAGCACTCCGGGATTTTTTAGAAAAATATTTAGAAGAAAGAGTGTATAAATATGGGAAATAAAATTAGACCAGATTCATTTAGATTAGGCATTACCACTTGGTGGAATGCTCATTGGTTTGCTAAAAAGAATTTTCGATTTCAATTAGAAGAAGATATTTTAATTCGTAAAATAATTAATAATAAAATCAGCTCCGCTGGCATTACCCGCGTTGATATAGAGAGAAATGCAAATAATAATTATAGGGTTACTATTAAAGCCGCGAGACCCGGTTTTATTATTGGTCGTGGGGGACAGGGTATTGAAAGTTTAAATAAGGATTTAGAGTCCGCTTTACATAAATTATGGAGTAAGCAAAAATCTAATAAACCAACTTTTTCTTTGAGTTTAAATATTGAAGAACTGAAGAGGTCAGAAGTATCGGCTGTAAATGTTGCTCAAAATATTGCAATGGATTTAGAGAAAAGAATGCCTAGTAGAAGGACGGTCAAAAAATATATTGATTTTATGATGCAAAATCGTGATGTTCAAGGCGCGAAGATTAAACTTTCCGGTAGATTAGATGGCTCGGAAATTGCTCGAAGGGAATGGTTGGCTAAAGGCAAATTACCTTTACAAACTTTAAGAGCCAATATAGATTATGGCGAAGCTACCGCCTTTAATACTTATGGGACGGTAGGTATAAAAGTTTGGATTAACAAAGGAGAAATTTTAAACTAAAAACATGTTGGTTCCAAAAAAAGTTAAACATAGAAAATGGCAAAAAGGGCGCTCAAAAAAGCGCAAAATTGACACGCGCGGTACGCGTTTAGCTTTTGGCAGTTATGGTTTGAAAGCAGAAAGCTCTTCATGGATTAATTCTCGACAAATAGAATCAGCTCGGCGCGCTATTACTAATAGTATTAAAAGAGAGGGAATGATTTGGATAAGAATTTTTCCTGATAAGCCAATAACAGAGAGACCACCAGAAGTTACTATGGGAGGTGGTAAGGGTGGCGTTAAAGAATATGTTTTTCCAGTAAAAGCGGGAAGAATTTTATTTGAAATGGATGGTGTTACAGAAACTGTTGCTAGGACAGCTTTAAGATTAGCCGGCCATAAACTTCCAGTTAGGACAAGAGTAGTGACCAAAAGATTAAATTAAGATTAAGATATGGATAAAAAACAGTTTAAGGAAATAAAAAATAAATCATTGCCGGATTTACAGAAAGAAATGCAGACTTTGCGTGACGGATTATGGCAGTTAAAAGTTGATTTAAATAATGGCAAGGTAAAGAATGTGCGTGAAGTTAGAGCTATTCGCAAGGATATTGCTCGAGTATTAACCACGATAAACCTACATGAAAAAAAATAAAAAGTTACAGGGATTAGTGGTTTCTGATAAAATGCAAAAAACCAGGGTAGTGGAGGTGGTTTATAATAAAATGCATCCGAAGTATTTAAAGCAGTACACGACTACTCGTCGTTTCAAGGCCCATGACGAGAAGGAAGAATATCGCACTGGAGATAAAGTAGTTATTCAAGAAACCCGACCGTTGTCAAAAGAAAAAAATTGGGTTATAGTGGGCAAGTTATGATACAGGAAAGATCGGTAATTAAGGTAGCTGATAATTCAGGGGCAAAGCTTATTAGAGTTTTTCGTGTTCTTGGGGGAAGCCGTAAACGTTATGCTCATTTAGGAGAAATTGTTATCGCATCTGTCCGAGAGGTTGAACCAAGAAAGCCGGTTAAAAAAAAGGACATAGTTAAATGCTTGATTATTAGAACTTGCAATCCAATTCGTCGCTCTGATGGCTCTTATGTTCGTTTTGATGAAAACGCCGTCGTTTTAGTTGATGATAAAAAGCAACCGAGAGCTACTCGTATTTTTGGTCCTATGCCGAGAGAAATAAGAGAAAAAGGATTTGAAAGTATTTTTTCTATGGCAGAAGAAATTGTTTAATTATGAAGATACACAAAGGAGACACAATTCAAATTATGGTTGGTAAAGACGCTAGTAAACGTGGAAAGGTTTTAAGTGTTGATTATAAGAATAGTAAGGTCTTAATAGAGGGATTAAATTTATACAAAAAGCATAAAAAACCCAAAAAACAAGGAGAGAAAGGCGAAATTATTAATGTTGTCCGTCCTATCAACGTTGCCAACGTTTCGCTTTTTTGTTCTAAATGCAATAAACCTGTTAGGGTGGGATATAAAATGGAAGCGTCAAAAAAATTAAGAATATGCAAAAAGTGCAAAAACAATCTATAAATTTAATAAATAATTTAGAAAAAATTGTGGTCAATGTCGGCATTGGTCGTTTTTCTGCTCAACCGAATTTTAAAGAAAAAATATTACCAGAATTAATAAAAGATGTAAAACAAATTACTGGCCAACATCCCGCATTTTGTCTTGCTAAGATATCAGTCGCCGGATTTAAATTAAGAGAAGGAACCGTAGTAGGATTAAAAGTTACTCTTAGAGGAAAAAGAATGGAAGATTTTTTTAATAGATTAAATAAGATAGTTTTACCTCGTATTCGTGATTTTCGTGGCATTAGTTTACAAAGCATGGATAGTAATGGTAATTTAACTATCGGATTAAAAGAACACACTGCGTTTCCAGAAATTATTCCCGAATTATCCAAGTTTGATATTGGATTGGAGATTTCGTTTGTTTCAAAAGAGACAAATAAAGAAAAAGCGATGGATTTTTATAAAAAGGCGGGGATACCGTTTAAAAGAAAATAATGGCAAAAGAATCAGTTATAGCTAGGTCAAAAAAGAAACCAAAATTTTCTTCTCGTATTGTAAGAAGATGTTTTCGTTGCGGAAGAAAGCATGGTTATATGAGAAATTTTGGAATATGCAGAATATGTTTTAGAGAATTAGCCGGCAAGGGTCAGATACCGGGCGTGAAAAAATCTTCATGGTAATTTTATGTATACAGATTTATTAACTAAAATTAAGAACGCTCAAGCTGTTAAAAAAGAATCAATGAAAGTCCCATTTTCTAATATGGATATGGTGATTGTAGAATTATTGGCTAAATATGGTTATATAGATAGCGCGGTTAGAAAGGGGCGTTCGCCAAAAAGAGTTATTGAGATTAAACTGAAATATAACGATGACAGGGGCGCTATTAGCGGTGTTAAATTCTTAAGTGTTCCATCTAGGCGTCTTTATGCCAAAAGCAGTAATTTGTATTCCACAAAACAGGGCTATGGATTAGGATTTATTTCTACTCCCAAAGGCATAATGACTAACAAAGAAGCGCGAAAGCAGAATGTAGGCGGGCAGTTATTATTTGAAATTTGGTAATTTAATAACTTTGTGTTATTATGAGAGCCGGTTGTTTTCTCGTTCTTTGGCAAGGGAAATAGGGAGATGAGAGATGGAGAGCGAAACTAAGGTTCTAAAGTTTAAAAAGAAGGGAGTTTTGTACAAAATTGCTTACTATGATACAGGTATGGGATATGTTTTTTATCCAAGTAGAAGTAATTTATGTAATTTTTTTTGGAGGATTGTTTGGAAAATAGCTCTTTTGTGTTGCTTAGGTTTTGTTATTGCCTTAGTTTTTACATTCCTTATAGTACTTAGTCCATTCGGGTTACTTTTTGGTCTTCGTCCGGGCTTACGAAAAGTAGATATGAACCCATTTGTTCCTATTCAATTATGGCCAAAGCCTTTTGGTGTAAGATGTTGGCCATTGTTGTTAATGATCTTAATTGGTGTAGTGTGGTTTTTTTACAGCATTCGTTATGATCTATTACTTGTCTTCTCTAGTTATATTTTCTGGATGGTCATAGGAATTCTGGCTATCTTATTTACTGCCTTTCTTATTTATTCCTATTTAGTACAAACTGAAACCCATCAACTTTTCTGGGCTTGGCTTAAGGCCAAGAAAGATAAAGTTTGCCCTTTAGTGCTTTTTGTTGACGAATGATTATTGTGAATATGCTCGGCCCCTAAGGCCCGAGCATATTTTTATTTTCTCACACCCAACCCCCCCACCCTATATCCCTCATCAATAACGTCCTCGTTCAGAATAAATCGGATTGAATATTGATTCAGGATATAGGGTGGGGTGTATAATTAGTGATGACATCTATACTAGAAAACCTCACCTCCCGCACATCCTCGACGAGCCTAAGTGGAGGAGTAATAAATTACCATAAATCCGAGTAAGGCAACATCGTAAAAATAACATGTTTGAATCCCGAATCCGTCCCGCAAATGCGGGACGAGATGAGGTTGAGTTTTATTTTTACTATGTTGTACACGAGGATTTATGGAAGGTAATTTATTAAACTCCGTAACGGGTGAGGAGAGGATGTGTGGGAGGTGGGGAATAAGAATTTAGTTTACTTTTTCATAGTCTTATGATAAAATCATCTCTATAATTCCTATGTCTAAAATAGGCAAAAAACCGATAACTATACCCGAAGGCGTAGAAGTCCAAAAAAAGGATGATTTATTGTTATTTAAAGGAAAAGAAGGAAATTTAGAATTGAAATTATTGCCTTATATTAATTGCCAAATAACAGACAAAGAGATTTTATTTAATGTTGATAAAAAACATAAACAATCATTATCTAATTGGGGCACAATCGCTTCTTTGACAAAAGGAGCCATTCAGGGAGTGAGAGAGGGTTTTGTAAAAAAATTAAAAATTGAAGGCGTTGGTTATAGAGCCAGCATGGAAGGTAAAAATTTAGTTTTAAGTGTTGGTTTTAGCCATCCAATTAAATTTGAGCCCCCAGCCAATGTAAAGATTTCTATAGAAAAAAACATTATCACAATTTTTGGTCCCGATAAGGCCTTGGTAGGCGAATCAGCCGCCAGAATAAGAAAGGTAAGAAAACCCGATCCCTACAAAGGAAAGGGCATTAGATATGAGGGCGAAGTTGTTAAATTAAAGGCGGGTAAAAAAGCCATTGCTGCTTCAGTGGGCTAAACAATATTATGAGAAGATTTAAGAAAGTAAACATAAAAAAAAGATTAAGAAAGAATCGTGTCAGGGCGAAATTGTTTGGCACAGCTGAGCGTCCCCGCGCTTCCATTTTTCGCAGTAATAAATTTTTATATGTTCAATTAATTGATGATCAAAAAGGGCATACGTTGCTATCCGCCACTTCTAAAAAAGGCATTAAAGAGGCCTTAAAATTAGGAGAAAAAATTGGAGAGCTCGCTAAAAAAATAGGCATCAAGAATGTTTTATTGGATCGCGGTCCTTACAAATATCACGGTCAAATTAAAACCGTTGCCGATAGTTTAAGAAATAACGGTATAAAAATTTAATTCATTATGTATCATAAAAGTTTTGAGAAAAATAAAGACGGTTTTAAAGAAAAGGTTTTGGATTTGCGCCGTGTGACAAGAGTTGTTGCCGGCGGTAAACGTTTTCGTTTTAGGGCTACTGTGATCATTGGTAATGGTATGGGCCAAGTGGGGGTGGGTATTGCTAAGGGATTAGATGTTGTTCAAGCCATAAACAAAGCCAAGGTGTTTGCTCAAAAAAATATTCTTAAAATCAATTTAAACAAGACCACTATTCCACATGAAGTAGAAGCTAAATTTAGTGCGGCTCATATTAGAATTAAACCAGCTCGAGAAGGTCATGGTTTAAGAGCTGGTGGAGCCGCTAGAGTGGTATTGTCTTTAGCTGGAATCAAAGATGTTACTGCTAAAACTTTAGGCAGAACTCCTAATAAGCTGACTAATGCTATGGCAACTATTGAAGCGCTAAAAAAACTTAAACCTAAAAATTAATATGCAGCTACACGAAATAAAATCTGATAATAGGAAATATAAAAAGCCAAGAGTAGGGCGTGGCGGTAAGAGGGGTACCACGTCGGGCAAAGGACAGAAAGGACAGAAATCTCGTTCCGGCAGACGCATCCGTCCGGCTGAAAGAGATCTAATTCAACGCTTGCCAAAATTAAGAGGGTCTAATAATAAATCAATAAAAAATAAGCCCTTGATTATTAATGTAAAAGATTTGGATAAACTGAAAAAATTATCTGTATTTAGTAATATAAAAATAAAAGTTCTAGGCGGGGGAGAGATAAAAAAACCGCTTCCGGAAAGCGAGTATTTTGATGGAGTTTTGATGTCCAAAAAAGCTAAAGAGAAAATCGAAAATGCTAAATAAATTTTTACAGGCCTTTAAAATACCAGAAATCAGAAATAAGATTCTTGTAATTGCCGGATTATTGGCGGCATTTCGTTTGATGGCCGCAATTCCTCTTCCGGGAATTGACAGGGCTCGTCTTTTAGAATTATTTGGCTCTAATCAATTATTAGGATTTTTAAATATTTTTTCTGGTGGTGCTTTAGATAATTTATCAATCATGATGTTGGGCGTCGGGCCATATATTACCTCAACTATCGTAATGCAACTTTTAACCATGATTTTTCCCAAATTAAAGGCAATGTATTATGAAGAGGGGGCTATCGGAAGAGCGAAGTTTAACCGTTACTCTCTTTATTTAACTGTTCCCTTAGCGGCCTTACAGTCCTACGGATTGCTTAATCTTTTGAATCAGCAGGGAGTATTTTTAAATTTTACTCTTTTTAATACAATAACCAGTGTTATTATTGCCACAGCCGGCTCAATGGTTTTAGTATGGTTGGGCAATATAATAACTAAACAAAAATTAGGAAACGGCGTGTCGTTAATCATTTTCTCTGGCATAGTCAGCGGCATCCCACAGACAATCAAACAAGCTATATTATCCTATGATCCGTCAGTTATAACTACTTATGTAGCTTTCGTTATCTTAAGCGTCATTATTGTTGCTGGTGTTGTTTTTATGACTGAAGGAGAAAGGAAAATTCCGGTGTCTTATGCAAAAAGAGTGCGTGGTAATAAAATGTACGGAGGAGTTTCAAGTTATTTGCCATTAAAAGTAAATCAGGCCGGTGTAATTCCTATAATTTTTGCTATTTCTATTTTATTATTTCCTCAGTTTTTAGCGCAAATTTCCGCCATTATTTCTAAAGATTTTTCGGTGAAGTTTAATGATTGGGTGGTTTATTTTCTTAATAATCAAATTATTTATGGTTTGGCTTATTTTGCGCTAGTAGTTTTGTTCACTTATTTTTATACTTCAATAATTTTTGACCCAAAAGAAATTTCCAAGAATTTACAACAAGCGGGAGGTTTTATTCCCGGAATTAGACCAGGACCATCAACTGGAGAATTTTTATTAAAAATTATAAATCGTATAACTTTATTCGGCGCTTTTTTCTTGGGGTTCATTGCTGTTTTGCCAAACATAACTCAAATTTTAACCGGCATAAATAGATTAACTATTGGTGGAGCGGCCTTACTTATCGTGGTCTCTGTTGCTTTAGAAACAATGAAGCAAATTGACTCACAGCTCGTAGTGCGTGAGTATGATGGTAATTTTTAATATATAATAAGGGGGTGGAATTATGAAAAATTTTTCTGGTCAAACATTTTGTTTTTTGGGTCGGTCTGGAGCTGGTAAGGATTCACAGGTAAATTTTTTAAAGGATTTTTTAAATCAGCAAGGATATAAAATTCTTTCTATTAGCACTGGCGATGAGGGAAGAAAATTGATTGTTAAAAATACGGCTGTTGGTCGTTGGCTTAAAGAGATATTAGATGCGGGAAATTTCTTTCCTGATTGGATGGCTATTTCTTTGTGGCTGTGCGTGGCGCAGAATGAGTTGAATTTAAAAGATATTTTATTATTTAGTGGTAGTCCAAGAAAAGTAGTTGAGGCGCAAGTTTTAGACGAACTTTCCAGAGGCACTCATCGATCCTTGCCTGTTCCAGTTTATTTAGACATAAGTGAAGATGAGGCTCGTCGCCGGCTCCTAAAACGAGAGCGCAGTGATGATAATTTAACAGCTATTAATTCTCGTTTGGCTTGGTTTGTCGATCAAGTTTTGCCTATTATAAATTATTACGGCGATAGAGTATTAAAAATTGATGGCACCGGAACAAAGGAAGAGGTGAATCAAAGAATGATGAAGGAATTGTTAAAATAATAATGATTAATTTAAAAAATAATCAGGAAATAGAAATTATGAAGGAGGGGGGGCAGATTTTAGGGAAAATAGTAAAAGAAGTGGCGCTGTTAGCTGTTGAAGGAGTTGAGTTAAAATATTTAGATAAGATGGCTCATGATCTAATGATTAAGGCGGGTGGAAAGCCTGCCTTTTTAAATTACCGCCCGGAATGGGCGATTAAGCCCTACCCAGCTTCTATTTGCGCTTCGGTTAATAGTGTTATTGTCCATGGCTTGCCTACAAATTATAAGTTACGAAATGGCGATTTATTAAAAATAGATTTCGGACTTCTTTATAAAGATTTTTATACAGATATTGCCTTAACTGTCGGAATAGGAACGATATCTGAAATTGCGCAAAAATTAATTTCCGTTACTAAAAAAGCCCTAGATATCGCTTTGTCAAATTGTTATGCCGGAAAAACTTTAGGAGACATTGGTTACGCAAT
>CAZATK010000008.1:0-24595 GCA_964488085.1 uncultured Candidatus Saccharibacteria bacterium | reverse complement strand
CCTCCAGTTCTTCTCGCCACGGCGAAGTTTTTGTTTTAAGGATAATTGTAACAAAAACACCTCGCTCGTGATTCTCTCGAGAATCACTTCGCTAGCTTCGCCTGCTCGAAAGGTTTCCGAAAATCAAATGGTGTTTTGTTTATTAACGGGGGGGTGGCTGGTGTTTTGTGTTAAAAAAAATAAAGCCGCTGGATTTTATCCTGAGCGGCGTCGAAGGATGAACCATGCGGCTTATGTTTTAGGATTCTTGTCATCCTTATCTTGTGTGCTTTCTAAATCTAGCAACATTTTTTCGATTTTTCGGAGTCTTTGTTCTAACTGTCGCAAATCCTTCTTGTCCTTCTTGTCAGCTGCTATATTAGCCCTAGTCTTTTTTACTTGAATATCAAAGAAACAAGGTTCCGTTTTGCATTTGGGAGACTTTTCTTCGTGAGCAGAATAAGCCTTGGAACCAATCCAATAGGGATCGTCATGACAAGATACAAGCGTGCCTATTTCTGCACATTCCGCACACATCCATTGTACTTCTACCCCTACCATCTGAAACTCCTTTCGAGAGTTGTCAAATTGACTAAGTGATATGATACCACATCATAAAAAATATTGCTATTCTAACTTCCCAATCAAGCTTTCTCCGCTCATTTCCGCGGGTTTTGTTATTTTTAATAGTTCTAAAACAGTTGGCGCTACATCGCTCAATATTCCCACCGCTTCATTCTCTATTCTTGAAATTTCAGATTTATTCTTTGATTTTGCGAATTCTTTCCCCACTAAATAAACAGGCACTAAATTAGGATCATGTTTTCTTTCCGGTAATCCCGTTTGGGGATTTATCATTTGCTCTACATTTCCATGGTCAGAGGTTATAATAACGATCCCATCGCGCGCTAAAGCGGTTTTAACTATTTTTCCTATTTCTGAATCAATCACTTTTACAGCTTCAACGGCAGCATTAAAATTGCCAGTGTGGGCAATAATATCGGCGTTGGCAAAATTTGCCAATATAAAATCAATATTGCCGTCTTCTATAGACTGCATTATTCGATTACTTATTTCTTCCGCCATCATTTCAGGATGCTCATCGTGGCGAGCTAAATTTCTAGACGGCACTAAAATTCTATATTCATTTTTTAACGGCGTATCTTTCAAGCCATTGAAGAAATAAGTTACATGAGCATATTTTTCCGTTTCAGCAATTCTAAGTTGTAATTTATCATTTTTTTCCAATACGACTCCCAATGGATTTTCAATTTTTTCTGGAGGGAACATTACATTAGCATCAAATTTATCAGAATATTGAGTCATAGTCGCCAAGTAAATATTTTTTAAAGGTATTATCGGAAATTCTTTAAAATCTTTTGACGCAAAAGGCGATGCAATTTGACGAATGTTGTCTTCTCTATAATTAAAGAAAATTATAGAATCATTATCTTTAATTGAGTTAATTTCTGGCCCTACAATTGTTGGTTCAAGATATTCATCCGTCAAATCTCTTTTATACTGGTTGTTAATGTGTTCTTTAATATCTGTAACGGGCGATCCTTTTCCTAGCAATATATCATAAACTTGTTGTGTTCTTTCCCAATGACGATCTCTATCCATGGCGTAATATCTTCCTGACAGGGTGGCTAATTTTACCGGCTTATCCTCTATCGTTTCTAATAATTTAAGAATAGATTTGGGAGTGCTGTCTTTGCCGTCGCTGAATAAATGAAGATTAATTTTTTTAATTCCGATTTTTTGGGAAAACTCGATCAGGGTCAGCAAATGTTCTAGTGATGAATGGGCATTGCTTTCGGCCAACATTCCCATTAGATTAACTGCTGATTGATTTTTTACGGCATGATTTAGAGCCTCCAATAAAACTTTATTTTGAAAAAAATTACCATTGCGAATGGATAGGGTGATGCGGGGAAAATGTTGATAAAATATCTTGCCCGCTCCAATTGTTAAATGTCCCACCTCGCTGTTTCCTTCTTCTCCCCACGGAAGGCCAACTGCGATTCCTGATGCTTGGAGCGATCCCATCAGATAGTTGCTTTTTATGTGGTTTATGTTTTCAAGATCGGCGATATAAATCGGATTAGTAAAATTATCAAGACCGATTCCCCAGCCATCAAGCACAATCAATACCACGGTTCTTTTTGACATACAGTTATTATTGTAGTACAATATAACTAAATAAATCGAATGTTAACCAATATAAATAATTTTATTTATGAATCCAAACCTATTGTTAGTAGGCGGCATCTTGTTATTAGGTGCTATTGTTGGGTATTTTGTTCGACAACTGACCTCTGCTCGTCAGGCCGATTCTTTAGAGCAGAAGCTTAAAGTCCAAGTTGAGGAGGCCAAAAATGAAGCCAGGGAGCTGGTTTCAAGCGCCAAAGAAAAATCAGCCACTCTTCTTGAGGAAGTTCAAAAAGAAGAAAGAGAACGAAAAAGTCAGCTCAACAAAGTTGAAGAACGTCTTCTTAAGAAAGAAGAGTTTTTAGAACATCAAAATAGAGATTTCTTTTCTAAAGAAGGTCAATTAAATAAAAAATTGGCTGATTTTCAGTTTGAGAAGGGTGAGATTGAAAAGTTAAGAAAGCAAGCTATGGATAGTCTAGAAAAAATAGCGGGCTTAACCATAGCAGAGGCCAAGCAACGTCTTTTTGACCAGTTGCAAGAGGAATATAAAAGGGACTTAGCTCTTACCATGCAAAAGATGGAGAGAGATCGTCGAGATGAAATTGAGAAGAAAAGCGCGGAAATTATAACTACTGCTCTTCAGCGTTATGCTCGCGCTAGCGTTTCAGAATTAAGCACAAGCGTTTTTACGCTTCCTAACGAAGATTTAAAGGGGAAAATTATTGGAAGAGAAGGTCGTAATATCAGAGCCCTAGAAAGATTAACTGGCACAGAAATTATTGTTGATGAGAGTCCTGAAACCATAGTCATTTCATCTTTTGATGGCATGAGAAGAGAGTTGACTCGCATGGCCTTAGAAAAATTAATCAAGGATGGGCGCATTCAACCAGCTAAAATAGAAGAAAAAGTAGAAGAAGCTCGCCAAGAATTAAATAAAAAAATTCAAGAATATGGGGAAACAGCAGCTTATGAATTAGGCATAGTTGATTTGCCTAAAGAAATTTTACAGGTACTTGGTAGATTGCATTTTCGCACAAGTTACGGTCAGAATGTTCTATCTCATTCTGTGGAAATGGCGCATATTGCTGGCATGATGGCAACAGAATTAGGGTTAAATGTTGAAGTTACTAAAAAAGGCGCCTTGCTTCACGATATTGGCAAGGCAATTGATCACGAAGTTCCCGGAACGCATGTTGAATTGGGAAGGAAAATGCTTAAAAAATATGGAGTTAATGATTTGGTTATTAAGGCAATGGAGGCCCATCACGACGAATATCCTTATGCTATTCCCGAGGCCTTTATTGTTACTGCTGCTGATGTTTTGTCTGGGGCGAGGCCCGGAGCAAGGCGTGATAATGCAGAAAGTTACTTGAAGCGTTTAGCGGATTTAGAAAAAATTGCCACTGGTTTTGAAGGAGTTAAAAGCGCTTATGCTATTTCTGCTGGCAGGGAAATTAGAGTGTTTGTAATTCCAGAAAAGGTTGATGATTTTGGCGCTCTGCAACTAGCTAAAGACATTGCTGGCAAGATTCAATCAGAGCTTAAGTACCCCGGCGAGATTAAGGTTAATATAATCAGGGAAGTAAGAGCTGTTGAATTTGCTAGGTAAATGCTATATTATTAAACTTAAGAAAAAGAAAGGTCGTTAATAAAAGTAATAAATTTATGAAAAAAGTTGAATTTGCCGAATCGTTTATGAACGCTATCGGCTTAGAAAGCAAGAAAAAAGCAGTAGAAGCAGTGGATGCGTTTTTAGGTATAATTTTAAAAACTTTATCAAGCGGTGGCGAAGTATCCTTTCCGGGATTTGGCACTTTTAAAGTGGTCCAAAGAGCTGAAAGAATGGGTGTTAATCCTAAAACAGGAGCAAAAATTAAAATTGCTGCTTCAACTAAACCAAAGTTTAGAGCAGGAAAGCTTTTTAAGGAAGCTGTTAAATAACGATTGCGATTTAGATAATTTTAATAATCCTCGCTAACTAGCGAGGATTATTATTTACTAATTCACTAAGGGCTATGAAGTTTTGGTATGCCTCAATGATATTTTGTGTTGATTTCTTAACAAGAGATTCTGTTTTTGATTCTAAAGAAAAATCTTGCGCATCATTGTTAACCTCTCTGGCCTCAAGAATTAATTTTTTTGCTGTTTCCAAAAGTTTATCGGCCTCAGCCCACTTTGTTGGTTTTATAAGACTTTTAATGGCCTTAGAGTCCCTAAGTATTTTACTTAATCTGTTTTCCGTCACTTTTAATGTTTCTTGATTTTGGAAAACTAATACAAAGTCAGCTATTTTATTAATTTTCTTATGATAATTATTTTCTCGCCAATTCTTTAGCTTTTGCGCTAAATCCACAACCTCATTTAAACTGATATTTTGATTAACTTGCTGACGAATTGATTCGTAATAAGATTTGTAATCAGAAAGGGCGTTTATATGGCTTTGATTTAACAAGCTAATCTCTTCGCTAGAAAAATCGTTAAATTGCTCCAGTTTATTTTCTAGATTTTTTACTTCTTCTATGGACAATTCAAGAATCTTATTTAAAGCAGTTTTCTTTGCCTCCACCTCTATATCGGCTTTTTCATCTGAAGATAAATAATTATCGCTATTTTTAATAGCGATTAATTGTTCCAAGCTTTCTATTACATTATTAAGGGCAGGTCTTAAACTTTTTGCGTGAACAATCGGTCCTATAGCGAGGAGAAAAAAGATAAATATAACATTAAGGATTTTCATCGTCATTTTCGCGCGCTTTTTCTTTTAATAAACGGGTGATTGAAGCATTGTTTTCGTCATTAATAATTTCGCTTAAAGCCCAAGTTACTTGAGCTGTTGTTTCTTTATAATATTTAACTTCTGCTAATTGAATATTTATATCTGCCTTCAAGCTTTCTTTAACTAAATTTTTATTATTTAAGCTAGCGACAAAGATATTATTTTTGGGGAATAGTTTGCCACTTAAAGACATAAACATGATCAATGATAAACCAACGGCTAAGGAAAATTTAAATACATTGGAAAATTGATTTCTAACATGGAAAACATAAGCGGGCCTTTTAGGTTGATTTAAAATTAAATTACGAGAGCGTGACAAAAAATCACTATCAGGATTGATGGACCTTAGAGATCTTAAATATTCTAGCAGATAATCGTAGCTCATAATTTTTTATTTAATATTTTTTTTAAATTTGCTATAGCTCTATGTTGCATTAGTCTTACTGAGCCCTCACTTTTATTTAAAACTAAGGCAATTTCGGCAGGTGATAGATCATTGATGAATCTCAAGATAATGACATTGCTCTGTTCTTCAGATAACTGCTCTAGCGCCTCTTTAATTTTTTCCATACTTAAACTGTGATCAATCACATTTTCAGCAGTTAAGGTTATCAAGCGATCCTCTTCGTCGTTAATTTCAGAGAAATCCTTTTTGGTGCGGTAATAATCTATAACCCTATTTCGCGCTATTTGATAAAGCCAGCTTGAGAAGGGGAAGCCCTTGTGGCTGTAATTATTAATGTTCTGCCAAGCGCTAAGAAATACTTCGTGAAATAAATCTTCGGCTAACGATTTATTATTTACTTTAAGAAATATAAACCGATAAATCGGGGCAGAGTAATGGTCGTATAATGTGCCAAACGACTCCGCTTCGCCCTTTTGCGCTCTTTTTATTAATTTATCTTCCTCTTCTAGCATATAGAACGAACGAAATTAAGGTTAGTTACCCTGTTCGTCTAGTAAAGAGTTTAATTCTTCCGGTAATCCTTCCAGTGATTCTACTGGAACCGAAGGAGATTCAACGCTGAAGTAATATATATAAGCAGTTACCGCTAACATCACTAACAATGCTATGGCTACAACTAATTTATTCATTATAAGGTTATTATGACTGTTAATTTATAAACCCGCAAGTTTAATAACTGTAAAAAGAACCAAGACCCCTAAAATAGTCATAGTAGTTGTCCAGAGCGTAGGGTGCTGATGATAACTTTCCGGTAAAAGATCGCTGGCTCCGATATACAAAAAGAAACCACAAAAAACTGCCAGTATTAAACCCAATGTGGTCTCGGTAAGAGAGAAAAACAAAGTTGAAAAAGCTCCTATTGCGGGAGCTATGGCGTCCAAAGCTAGCCAACTTAAGGCCTGTTTAGATGTCCCTTTATTTTTAATGATAAAACCAACTGTATTGATGCCATCAGAAAAATCATGAAGCAAAACTGCAATGGCCACAACAAGCCCTACGGCTGATGACACTTGAAATGCCAGACCAATCGCTAATCCATCTAAAAAACTGTGAATTGCCATACTGCCGGCTCCAAGTTTGCCTCGGTGATTGTGATGCGGTTCTTCGTCGTGAGGATGAAGGGCGATTAAGCGATCCAATATCATAAAAATAACAAAACCTAAAGCCACAACGGCGGTTACAAAACCCACACTATATTGACTGTTTGATAATTCAATTGCTTCAGGCAGTAAATCAAAAAAAGCCACTCCCAAAACTGCCCCAGCACTGAAGCCCAATATCAGATGTAATTTATCTTTAAATTTTAAGGCAAATAATCCTCCCAAAACAGTAAATAATGTTGCTGTAAGACCAAATAAAATAGTTATCATAAACGTAATCTCTATTTTAAGTCTTTTATTGCTTTTTTGTCCAGAATTGATAAGTATATACTGTAATGTCAGACAAGCTCAAAATAGCTTTTGTTTCGGTGTTTCTAACGATTTTAGTAATCTTTGGCATTTATAAATTTGCCGGAGGGGGAAAATTCGTGCCTGACGAATTTATAAAGGCCAGAATAGCAGGCGCTGTAATTGCCGAAAATATAGTCAAAATGTCCGATGAATCGCTTAAGGCATTGGAACAAATTTCGCAAGATGAAAATCGCAGAGATTATCAAACGGCTATTAACACGGTTCAGCGAGAGCTAGACAGAAACAAGATGGCAAGGGGGGAAGCCGTAAAATTATCTAATTATCTTAATCAAATGGCCGAATCTCTCTCAATAATTAAGCCCAGAAAAGCCAGGGCTTTGGCCACTGAAGCTGTTGGAGAAGAAATAAGCATTATTAATCACTTAATTTCTTATAATGATCATTTAGGTCAGCTATTTGAATTATTAAAGGCCAAATTTGAGGGGAAAATACAAAACAGAGAGGACAGATTAAAAGAATTATTATTGCTTATTAATCAGGAAGCCAATTCTATTAATAATCTCAATAGAAAATTTAATTTAACGATGGAGGAGTTTGATTCGCTCACCTTCATTCAAAACTAAATCGCCATCGTACTCTCCGCCATGGGCGTGCTTTGTTCCGTAGCTTGGTTTTTTTTGGTCAAGGTGTAAATTGACTATTAGAGCATTTTCTTCCTGATGAACATAGGCGTGGAAGCGGGGATAATTTTGACTGCTTAGGTGGTATGTAAAACTCCATTCTTCGCCTTCTTGTCGATCAAAAGAATAACCACAAGAGCGCATAAAAACAGTAGGATTATCGTTGAAGTTGTTTAGTCGTATTTGCATGGCTTGTTTTGATTGGTCGGGGTGCCGGGAATCGAACCCGGTCTAAATCTTCCCAAAAGACTCGTGCGGCCATTACACTACACCCCGTTTATTGGCTTATAGGCTATAGCATATAGCAGATAGTTATTAAAGAAAAGTTTGCCGTTTAGAGCCATTCGCTATAAACTATAAGCCATAAGCTATTTACTATAAGCTTTAAATAGCCCCCGTAGCTCAATGGATAGAGCGCACGGTTTCTACCCGTAAGATGAGGGTTCGATTCCTTCCGGGGGCACTTTTAAAATAAGCCCATGTAAGGGCTTATTATTATAAAATTCTTATTTTAAAGAGCGAGTGTATATATTCGTTCTGATTCACCACATCGCATAAGTTGGGCGAACTTCCTCTCTATCGGTAGAACCACGCTGTCATAGACTTCGCGGTGCGTTTTGCCATACCTTTTCATAAACACTTCGTTTGCATGATCATAACGACCTCCCGGTTGGTAATGCGGGAGAAGGTCGTCAAAGCGTTTCTTGTAACCGACAATATCGTAATTTGAAACGCAACAGTCTGCATAGAAAACAATTTCTTGCGCTAAAGTTGATTTTCCTTCAAGAATTGTTCTTAGTCCTAAGTCGCCGGTATTTCTAGCGAGGTTGACTACGGTTTCGTTGAAGCCCAACTCTAGTAAAAATGATTCGTTCGCCGATTCCACTTCGTGGCCTGAATCTTCCATGTCGCGCCCTTCGCGTTTGGCGCGTTGGTTGGCTACCTGTTCACGTCTCTTAAAAGCGTCATGGACGAGAGTAGCTGTTACTATTTCTTTAACTAATTGGTCCTCTTCCTCAATCATTGCGCTTAAGGTATGCGCAAGAACTCCTGTAGCGGCTTGGTGTGCCACAACGTTTAGCCAATGACGTGTTAAGTCGCCGTAATTAAATTCAAATTCGAGAAGCCCCCCTTGATCCCAGGCCCTAACTATTCTCGCGAAGTCAATATCTACGGTAGAGATTTTACTAAGATACTCCACAATCTTTCCACTTACAGTATGAAAATCTGCCAAGCATTTCAATGCGTCCATTTAGCGCCTCTTTGCGGGATTATTGTTTCAACGAACTTCTGGGGAGAGGATACTTTGTTTCTATAAAAATGTCTATTTATTGATGTTTTTGATGGAATAAGTTACTCTGCACGGAGTTCGTTTGTAGTCACCAAATGGCAAGTGGAGGACAAGGCACATGGAACCCATTAAAATTGCAAA
Organism: uncultured Candidatus Saccharibacteria bacterium; assembly: GCA_964488085.1. GTDB lineage: Bacteria > Patescibacteriota > Minisyncoccia > UBA6257 > UBA11618 > CAZATK01. The sequence goes on along the minus strand of CAZATK010000008.1, from coordinate 15,696 downwards.
AATTTCTGAACAAAATTGCCAATCTGAATCTCCGACGAGAAAACCAAACGAGGATTTTGCTGGTTATGTATATAAATATAATGCCTTGGTTGCGGTAGTAATGGACGGCATTCCCGTCCTTCGAGATGAACATGGTAACTATCCGGAAGAAAATGGCGCAATTGCTTCGCGTATCGCCGTAGAAAAAATTTGTCATTTGTCTCAGTGGGCGCGGCCTCCTCAATCTTTTAACTTATTTAACTTAAGGTTGGCTTTTCGTCTCGCAAACAGAGGGATTAAAGACGAAAATCAAGCAAGATTAGTTTACGAAAAAAAGGAGCCGCAGTGGATGGCGACCGTAGGATGCGCTTTGTGGGTTAATATGTTGACCAGCGAAGCATATTTTGCCTACATTGGCGATCCGCTTGCGTTTCTTATTTCTCCTAGACGAGAGGCGCGTCTTTTGACCGAGGATCAACTGCGACCATTTGAACAACACCTTTTTACTTGCCACAAGGACGAGCTCACAAAAGATCCAGGAACGATTGCATATATTCGTGAGCATCAGGACAAATTCATACGGAATGTTATGGATGCGCAATGTTATTGCGGTGAACCGCTTTGTGGTTGGGGAGCATTAACTGGTCAATCCGAAGCTATGGAGTTTGTGGGGGTAGAAACTTTTCAAGTTCCGCCGGGAACGCGCGTGATTCTTGCTTCCGATGCAATTGAAGCGATTGGTAAGGGCAATGCGCAAGAGAGGAATGTTGCTGATTATCTTCCGGCTTTTCAGGCGATAAGTGGATTAGAACCACAAGAAGCTGTAGAAGAACTGCTCCGACTCACACGAGCAGGAGAAGTTGAGAAAAAGTGCAAATCAGACGACGCGTCATTTATCGTTGTTGATTTTTAAGATCAATCCCTGCCTAAGGCGGGGATTTTTTTACTCCGGCAAAAGCTCAACAAGAGGAATTATGCTGGTAGCGAAAGCATTGATACTGTTGTCTTCTTTAAAACTAACTACTCCTATTACATATCCTTTCCAGAACAGAGGCGAGCCAGAACGTCCCCCAATAGTTTCCATAAGACTTTCTATTTCCACCGGTTTATTCCTAAAAAACTCATCGCCTCCCAAAACCCTCTTAATATGTCCAACACTGCCTTGGAGCCGGAAATAAGTTCCGTAATCTGGGATTCCGCTAGGGAATCCAAAAGTTATTACTTCTTCCCCTTCTTTTGGCAGTCCATTGGCTAAAAGAGTGTTATATGCAAAAGAATCTGGGATTTTTGTTATGCCAAAAACTTTCGCGTCTTCTGATAAGTCGGTAATTTTTAATAGAGCAACGTCAAATAGAGATTCTTCTGCGGGGCTTAATGCAGAAGTATCTGGCAAAAAGTCTATTCTAGCTACATAAGGAAGAAAATCAATAATAATAAATGGATTAATAGCTCTTATTTGCTGAGCAGTTGGGGTGGTTGCGGTTTCTTTTGGAAAGCCAACATTACAATAATCAAATTTGTATCCATAAAATCCTTGCTTGCCGTTACTTGCTTTGTATATATATTGAGTATCCACTAAGTGGCGGGCGGTGAGAATAGTGCCATCTTCACTAACAATAGCTCCCGAGCCAAAAGCAGTTCTTTTATCTCCTGTATCAGGATTTATATATATGCAACGCAAAGCGACAATGCTTTGTAAATTAATAGGAATTTCTTTTAGGGCTTCTTCGGCTTCTTTTTGCGGCGGTTGTATTAAATTATTTTGTGTTGTTGCGGTCTGCGTCGTTGTGTTTTTTTTAATTAATTGCGTTTCGGGCATTATTATTTCTAATACTTCCTTTTTAATTTGAGATGGCAAATTAATTGTTTCTACTATGATTTTTTCTTGAGGCCAAAAAACAATTATTGAAACAGAAACAATGGCAATTAATAAAATTAACAAAGCTATTTTCATGATTGACTATTGATTGTAGTATCATTATAACAGTTATATGCCGGGTTAGCTCAGTGGTAGAGCGCAGCCCTGAAGAGGCTGGCGTCCCCAGTTCGATTCTGGGACCCGGCACCATGGTACCCGTAGCTTAGTGGCAAAGCTCTTCTCTGTGGCAGAAGCGACGCGGGTTCGATTCCCGTCGGGTACCCAATAATGTTATTATAGTTATAAAATGATTGATAATTATTTAGAGTTAATGAGATATTTTATCGCCGCTTATGGATTAGCGGCAGTTTTTTTATTGGGCGTAATTGAAGAAATAATTGTCTTTATTCCCTCCTCGCTAGTTTTCATAGCCATCGGTTTTTTATTAATTGATCCTTATACGAGCGGTTTTTATGCCGTGGTAACATCCATATTTAAAATAGGATTACCGGGCGCGCTAGGGGTAACTTTAGGGAGTTTATTATTATATTTTTTAGTTTATTGGGGAGGCAAGCCCTTGGTGGAAAAATGGGGGAAATATATTAATTTAAATTGGCAGAAAATAGAAAAATTAAATAAAAGATTTACTTCTGGCTATATTGATGAACTTGCCTTATTATTTTTACGAATAGTGCCTATTTTGCCTGTTAGCACGGTTACTATTTTTTGTGGACTGATTCGTTTAAATTTGCGTGAATTTTTAGCCACTACCTTTTTTGGCACTTTTATACGCATAACCAGTCTGTCTCTTTTGGGATGGTATTTGGGAAAAGAATATGAAAAATATGCTTGGCAAATTGCCGCTTTTGAAAAATATTTTGTCATGGCATTGATAGCTGTATTAGTTATCTGGTTAATTTATTTTTATACTCGGTCTCTACAATATGGAAAACAAAAAAAATCTTAAATCTAATGTTTGGTGGCTGTCAGCCACATCTTTTTTTACCGACATAAGTTCGGAAATGATTTTTCCTATTTTACCCATTTTTCTAAAAAATGTTTTAGGCGCCTCATTTTCAATGATCGGCGTTATTGAGGGGATAGCAGAGGGGTTAGCGTCTCTATTAAAATATTTTTCAGGTTATTTGTCGGATATTATTCATCGTCGCAAAGAATTAACGCTTTTGGGTTATAGTTTGAGCGCGGTCTCTAAATTATTTTTTGCTTTGGCCACAAGTCCCCTATTTATTTTATTTTTTCGTTCTTTAGATAGAATTGGCAAGGGTGTTAGAACTTCTCCCAGAGACGCTTTAATCGCGGAATCAGTAGGTCCCGAAGAGCGAGGCAAATATTTTGGCATGCATCGCGCAAGTGATACTTTAGGCGCCGTTATTGGCACTCTTATTGCTGTCTTTATACTTTATTATTTTCAATCCTTTGGTAATTTTGACAATGATGCTGTCGCAGATACCATCAGACTTATACTCTTATTGTCTTTTATTCCCGCCGCCATCGGTATACTTCTCCTTTTCTTTGTTAAAGAAGTTCCTACTTTTAGAGAAATTAACCCTGAGCGTCGTCGAATGGGTCAATTTGGCAAATTTTCCTCTGACTTCAAATTTTTTTTAGTAGTAGCATCTCTTTTTGGTTTGGCGAATTATAGTTATGCCTTTTATATTCTAAAAGCCAATGAATTGAGAATGGCCATATTTTTAATTCCTATCCTTTATTTAGTTTATAATGTTTTTTACGCTTCTAGCGCTTATCCCTCAGGAAATTTTTCTGATAAGGTTGGACGCACGCCGGTATTGGTTTCGGCTTTTGTATTATTTGCCGTAGTTAATATTGGCTTTGCTTATGTTACCAATACGACTTATCTTTGGTTTCTGTTTGCTTTATACGGTTTATTCATTGGTCTTACCGACGGTGTTTTAAAAGCTTTTGTTTCAGATCTAGCTCTTAAAGAGAATCAGGGAGAGGCCTTTGGGCTTTATCACACTGTAATTGGTTTCTCCACTATTGTTGGCAATATAACGGCAGGATTTATTTGGCAAAAATACGGATCTTTTTTACCATTTATAATAAGCGCTGTTTTGATATTAACAGCAAGTATTTTGCTTGGATTGAAATTTTTAAATCACAATGGAACCAGAACAACAAAAAGCCCAAAAAATTTCAAGGCCTACCGCAGTTAATATCAAAAAAGCCGCCTCTATTATAAGAAACGGCGGTTTAGTTATTTTTCCAACTGATACCGTATATGGGATTGGATGCGATGCATTTAATGCGAATGCGATAAAAAAAATTTTTTTAGCCAAAAAAAGAAAGGAGGACAAAGCGTTGCCAATTTTAATTGCTGACATTAAACAATTAGAAACTTTAGTAAAAGAAATTCCTCCATTAGCCAAGGAATTAATAAAAAAATATTGGCCGGGCCAATTAACCATTGTTTTTTATAAAAATAAAAATGTTCCCAATGAAGCAACGGCTAATAGCGACAAAGTGGCCGTGCGCTGGCCAAAAAATAGAACAATATCCGATCTTATAAAAGAATCACGATTGCCAATTATCGGCACTTCCGCTAATTTGTCAGGAGAAAGTAATATTGTAACTATCCATGGCATCCCCAAATCGCTTCTTGATTTGGTTGACTTGATTTTAGACGGTGGAACTTTAAAAAGCTCCGGAATTTCTTCCACAATTATTGACGTTACTTTCAATCCGCCTCAAATTTTAAGAGAGGGGGCTGTAAATTTAAGGGATGAAATATAAATTTTATACGACTTCAGAAAAAACTTGGGAGGGGATGTTGGCGGCTTTAAAATCAAGTCAAAATTCTATTTATTGGGAAAGCTATATTTTACTTGACACTGACAGCGACGATCTTAATCAAAAAATTTTTAATACTTTGAAAGAAAAAGCGGAGGCGGGGCTGAAAATCAAAATTATTGCTGATTATTGGGGTAGCTTCTTTTTGAGCTCTAAAATGATAAAAACCTTAGAAGACGTTGGCGTGGAAATCTTGTTTTTCAAAGGGCATGGTTTATTAGGTAGAAACCATAAAAAATTGTTAATCATTGACGAAAAAATCGCTTTTATTGGCGGAGTTAATTTAGCTAAACATCATCGCCATTGGCTTGATCTTCATATTAAGTTAGAAGGCAGAATAGTAAATTATTTACTGCGTTCTTTTTTAAAGACTTATTATTTTTCCGGTGGGCGGGATAAAATCAATATTAAAAAATCAATTATCAGTAAGTTGAAAATAAAAGTTATTGAACATTGGCCTGGACGCAAAAAATTTATTTTAAAAAAACACTATCAAAAAGTTTTATCAGAAGCTAAAAATAATATTACAATTATCACTCCTTATTTTGTTCCCTATCCTTGGTTGATAAAATCTTTGCACAAAGCCATTGAACGCAGCGTGATTGTTGATATTCTTTTACCGAAAAAAACCGATATCTTTGTTATGAATTTAGCGAATCACTTTTTTTCTTCTTTAGTTTATCGTCCGGGCATTAATTTTTATTTTGTTAAAAAAATGATTCATGCCAAAGCATTATTGATTGATAGAACAGAGGCCTTAGTGGGTTCTCAAAATATTGATGCTTTGAGTTTTAATAATATGATGGAGGGCGGAGTTATTTTTCAAAAACAAGACATGATAAATAAACTTATTTCTATAATAGAAAATTGGAAAAAGGAAGGAGAAAAATTAGATTTTCAACTAAAAAACAGCTGGTGGCGTCAAAAAATTTTGTGGCTTTTTCTAATAGACTTCTAGAGGGATTCCGATATTGTTATCGTATAAATTTATTAAGATAGCTTTGGCGCCTATATCAAATATTTGAAGAGATTCTCTTTGTTTGACGGTGTGAATAGCTATCACATAGCCCTTCCAGAAAATGGGAGAGCCGAATCGTCCTCCTGATGTGTCTTCTGTGTCTAAATGAGTTTCCATCATAAAAAGATCTTCTGCATATCGGTTATCGCCCGCCCAGTAGTTAGTGACACGACCTAACAATCCTTGTATAAATAATGTTCTTATATCCGCTTGATGGCCTACAGTGGTTCCGCTGGGAAAACCGAAACTAAGCACCGTTTCATTAATTTGTGGTATATCGGATATTAATATCGGAGCGTAGGGGAATTTATCAGGAAGCTTGGTAATGCCAAAAAATTTAGCATCAGGATTAAGATCGTTAATTTTTATTATGGAAAAATCCAACCAAGATTTTTCATATCCGCTTAGTCCCTCTTCATTGGGTATATAAAATACTTCAGCAATATAGGGCAAAAAGGGAATACGCACAAATGCATTAATTTTTCGGATTGCTTCTGGAGACGGGAGTGGCTCTGATTGTGGTACTGAGCCAACCAAGCAATTTTTTATTTTAAAATCTGCCAGTCCTTCATTAAGATAATTTAAATCTACTATACTTCTTGCGGTTAATATGTGACCGTTTTCGGTGACTATGGCTCCAGAGCCCTTTGTTATCTTAGTTTCACGAGTTTCGGGATTATAAAATTCGCATACCATTCCCACTATTGTTTGAGGATTAATATTTACCGGATTTACCGGTTCAAGTTTAATATCTGTAACATCAAGACTGACTTGCGGTAATGCAGACGGTTCTTGAACAGCTGTTTCCAGATCAATAACCTGAATATACCCTTTTTTTGGTCCAGTATTTGGATTAGGCCAGGGGACTGAAAGCCACTCTGAATTTGGGTCAATTAACTGCAGATTGAATTTTAATTCTGTGCCCGGATCAAATTTCCCCAGAATACTACAATCTTCTTTTTCACACTTAAAAACTCTAATGGCGCTCTTAAGAGGTATGGTTACTAGATCTTCATTAAAGATTTCCTTTTCTCGCTTGATAAATTTTTGCTCTTCTTCGGTTGGCTCGTCAAATTTAAATTCTTTAACAGGCGGAAGATTGATTGTTTTTTTAGCTATCTTATATCTTTGGTTAGTTTGTTCAGAAAGTTTTTCCTGCCAGAATAATCCCCCTGAAAATATTAATCCCCAAAAAATAAAAATAATTAACAAATTTCGCCAGTTAAGAATCATTACTTACTAATTATAGAATATAAGTGGATTTTTTACACAAACTCCATTAGAGTTAGGGCGTTAATTATTATGAACGACAAGATACTGGAGAAACTAATAGAAACCGAAGAGAAAAGACAGACTACAACTATAAATCTTATAGCCTCAGAAAATTATGTCTCATCAGAAATGAGAGGTGTTTTAGGGTCTGTTTTGACCAATAAATACTCTGAAGGTTATCCGGGAAAACGTTATTATTCTGGTAACAATGTCTATGATCGAATTGAGTTGTTGGCCATTGAACGGTTGAAAAAACTTTTTAAATTAAATAATGATTGGCATGTAAATGTTCAGCCCTATTCCGGTTCATCTGCTAATTTGGCTATATATTTTTCTTTGATGCGGCCCGGGGAAACCTTAATGGGAATGTCTTTATCTGCCGGTGGTCATTTAACGCACGGCCATAAAGTTAATTTTTCCGGCCTATATTATAAATCTGTTCAGTATGGGGTTGATCCAGAAACAGGACTGATAAATTACAGCGATGTTGAAAAAATAGCCGCTGAACAACAACCCAGAGTAATTATTTCTGGGGCATCATCTTATCCCAGAAAAATTGATTTTTCCCAATTTGGGAGAATATCAAAAAAAGTTAGCGCTTTTCATGTGGCGGATATTTCACATATTGCAGGACTGATTATTGCCGGCGTTCATCCTTCTCCTTTTACGGATGCCGATGTTGTTATGACAACTACGCACAAAACATTAAGAGGTCCTCGTAGCGCCGTTATTTTTTGTAAAAAAGATTTAGCCGATAGAATTGACAGAGCGGTTTTTCCGGGCTTGCAAGGCGGTCCTCATAATCAGGAAATAGCGGCTAAAGCTTTAATGGCTTTTGAGGCCGGTCATGCTTCTTTTAAAAATTATGGCAAACAGATTGTAAAGAATGCCAAGAAATTAGCGGAAGCATTAATAGCTCGTAATTTTACACTTATTACCGGCGGTACTGATAACCATATAATCTTGCTGGATTGTAAAAGCTTTGATTCAGACGGCCTTAAATCCCAGAATTTACTTGAAGAGGCGGGGATTATGACTAATCGTAATGCTCTTATAGGCGACGCTTCGCCTTTTTATCCAACCGGTTTGCGTTTGGGTACTCCTGCTGTTACAACTCAAGGAATGAAAGAGGCGGAAATGGAAAAAATTGCTGATTGGTTTGAAAGAATATTAATAAAAAAAGAAAAACCGTCAAAAATAAAAAAAGAAGTTGAAAAATGCAAAAAGTGGATGGCAGATTAATTGCCAGTAAAATAATTGAAAAATTGAAGGGGCGTCCTGTTCCTAATAAAATTTTAGCCGCTGTTTTAGTGGGTAATGACAAGGCGTCCCAGTCATTTTTAAAAGTAAAAGAAGGAGTTGCGAGTGATTTAGGCATTAGGTTTGATATATATCAGTTATCGGATTTAGTTACGCAAGATGATCTGGAAGAAAAAGTTAAAAAAATTTCCAATGATTCTAATGTTGGAGGAATCATTGTTCAATTGCCCTTACCAAAGAAGTTTGACCGAGAAAAAGTATTAAATTATATAAATCCTAAAAAAGATGTGGATGCTCTTACTGCCGGCGCGTTGGTGGAGTCGCCGGTAATTGGAGTTATTAAAGAGATATTGGATTATATGAGTATTTCAAGTTTGAAAGATTTAAAAATTGTTGTGGTGGGTAGGGGGAGATTGGTTGGTCAACCGGTTATTAAATGGTTGGAGCGGGAAAATTCCTGCCTGCCGGTAGGCATGGTAAAGTTTAAAGTAGCAGACAGCAAAACAAAAAATCTGGCTCAGTTTTTATCAAATGCGGATTTAATTATTACTGGCGTTGGAAATCCGCCAGCTGGCGGAGGATTAATTAATCCGGAATGGCTTAAAGAAGGAGCGGGGATTATAGATTTTGGCTTCCCTCCTGATTTGGATATATTGAAAATTGATCCGCCAGCTGGCGGACTAAATTCAAAATTAGGTTTTTACACTCCCACCCCCGGCGGCACCGGTCCTATTTTAGTAGCCAAACTTTTTGAAAATTTTTATAAGTTGAATGATTAAGATGTGTTATAATAAAAATATGATTTCTAGAAAAATTTTCTTTTTTGGTTTGTTTATTATTTTCGGGACTTCTTTGGTTTTAGCTCAAACTAAACAATCAATAAACAATCCCCTGGGCATTTGGTCTTCTTTGCTGTCGTTGGTATCGGAATCCTTAAGCTCAGCAGAAACAATAGCAACTGCAAGGGAAAGGGCGGAGGCAACGGCGAAGGCAGCAGAAGAAGCAGCAAGAGCGGCGAAAGCGGCGAGAGAAATAGCAGAAGCAGCAAAAATAGCAGCGAAAGTGGCGCAATTAAAAGCACAAGAAAAAATAATAGCATTAACAAAAGCAATGATAGCAAGGGCAAAGGCACAGGCAACAGGGACGAAGGCAGAAAAAGAATCAGCAGAATTAGCGGTAAAAACAGCGTCAAAAGAAGCAAGAGAGGCAAAGGAAGAAGCGGCAGTAAAAGCAAGAACGGCGGCAAGAGCGGAAAGAGAGGCAATGGAAGCGGAAAGAAGAGCAGCGACAAGAGCAAGAATAGCAGAAGAAGCAGCGACAGATTTAGAATGTGCAATTGAAGAAAGTTCTTAAATCAAAAGTATGTTGTTGATAACTTTATGATTGATAGTTATTTGAATATGCTACAATAAGAACATGATTAAAAATAAATTAATAATATTATCTATTTTAGTATTAGGAAGCAGCTCCTTGGTATTCGCCTTTAGCTATTCATCATATCCGTATGCTTATTTAAGAGCTCAATTATTTCAACCATTAGGCTGTACGGAAGAACAGGTTAAGGCTGGTTGTTTAGGTCCACCAACATATGTAGGAACGGGAGGTGCTACGGGATCTGTTGTTAATCCTACTATAGCTCCAGTAGGTACTAAAGCTGGTGTAACTATTATTCCAATAGGCATTCCGCCTTCATCAGGAGGAACGTCAGGAGGAACATCGGGGGGGTGGACAGCGCAAGATTGGTGTAATCTACAACCAGAACCACAACGCACTGATTGTCTTAATGCAAACAAGACAGTTGAACCACCGAGTATACGTGGACCGTCTACAGGAGGAATAATTCTCCCAACTGTTTTCGGAGGACCATCCGTGGGGCAAGTCTCTTTATTTGGGGCGCCTCAACAAGCAACGCAACCTACTATTACAACAGGCATAGGTAAAGTATTAAAGTTCTTTGGATTTGATACACTTCTTGATAAACCCACACCATCTACGGGTGGATTTATAGCAGATCGAGAAGGAACGTTGTTAGATACACTCCCTTCTCCAGAAGGAGCTATTGGGATATGGGGTACGCCTACGCCTGCTTATAAGGAGTCAACTGCGGGAAATTTATTCCAACGTTTAATTGGATCAAGCTCAAATAATGGAACCGTCTGCACTGCAGATGTAAGACAGTGCTTCGATGGTTCGTATGTTAGTCGCATTCCTGAAAAGAAATGCGTTTTCACAGCTTGCCCAGAAGATGTTGATGGTACATGCGATTACAGAGATGAGATAGATAGTCCTGACTGTACTGTAAGTATATTTGGTTCTGATACATCAAAACCAACACCAGCAAAAAATTGTCGTGTTAGATCAACTTCAACTCCAACTCCAAATCTTCCTCTCTGCCCTCCTGATCCCGGCGGTTGTGCGCCGTATTTGGGGCAGTCTTTTAACCAAGGCTTGCATCCACACGAGTGCGCAACATACCTTACGTGCAATAGAGCAACATATGAAGATGGTCCTCATATATGGGGACTTTAGAGTAAACATGAACGAAAATAAAATAAACTACGCACTCGGAGTCGGTTTGGTTGTTTTACTTGTTCTTATTGTTTATTTGGGTGGAAGAGTGAAAAGCTTAGAAAGTGATATGACAGACATAGGTAGTCGCGTGTCCGATTTAGAATTGGTGCTTGTTGGTTTAGTAGAACCGTTGTTGTTAGAGGAGGAAACATTTAGTAACGATCAATTACAAGGGAATTTGTATAACGCTTTAGATTATTATTACTAAACTGCCCTTATCTTCTCTTCTATACTATTAAGTAATTCTTTATCCTCTTTTAATTTAATTCTTACATTATCAAAGCCCACCCCCATTTTTATTCCTTCAAAACTATAACTTGAGCCGGACTTGGCAACAACGCCTTTATTGATTCCCATATTCAAAACATCGCCTTCATAAGAAATTCCTTCTCCAAACATAATATCAAACTCCGCCAGTTTAAATGGGGGAGCCACTTTATTTTTAACAACTTTAACTCTTACTCTACTACCGACAGTTTCCTCCCCCTTTTTTACTTGGGCTATCCTTCTCACATCCAATCTTACTGAAGAAGCAAATTTTAAAGCGCGTCCGCCAGGAGTAGTTTCTGGATTACCGAACATCATTCCTATTTGCATTCTAATTTGATTGATAAAAATTACCAAGGTATTGCTCTTAGCGGTTATTGCTGTTAATTTTCGCAATGCTTGCGACATCATACGGGCTTGCAAGCCAATAAATTGTTGTCCCATTTCTCCCTCTATTTCGGCTTTGGGAGTTAAGGCGGCAACAGAATCCACTACAACCACCGCCATAATGTTAGAGCGCACTAAACTTTCTAAAATATTTAACGCTTCTTCTCCGCTACTGGGCTGTGAAATTAACAAGTCATTTATTTGCACTCCTAATTTAGTGGCATAATCTGGGTCCATAGCGTGTTCCGCATCAATAAAAGCGCACCTATCACCTTTTTTCTGCGATTGAGCGACTACATTTAAAGCTAAAGTTGTTTTTCCCGAGGATTCCGGCCCAAAAATTTCAATAATTCTTCCTCTAGGCAAACCGTTAACTCCAAGCGCTAAATCTAATGAAAACGAACCAGTTGACACAACATCAACATTAAATTTTTTATGTTCACCAAATTTCATTATGGCTCCTTCTCCGAATTTATCTTGTAATTCCGAGAGAAGACTATTAAGCGCCTTATCTTTATTGTCCTTCTGATTGGGTGTTTTTATCATTTTTTTCTTCCACATTTGTTACTGGAGGTTGATAAATAATTTGCCTAACAACTTTATATTCTTTTCCAAGAAATTTTTTCACTACGAATTCTATAGTATTTAATCCCGGTTGTAAAATTTGTTCTTTAATGAAATTTCCGTCTTTATCAACATATACTTCCTCGCCGTTTATGGCTAATGTATTGGACGAATCCGTTTTTCCTTTAAGGATTATATTATTTATTTCAGAAATAGAACTTTCGGCAATCGGGTCGGTAATTTCTAAGTTTGGGTTGCGCAATATTTTATAAAAATTAGCGCTTAAATAGAAAAATAAAAATATCACCACTAATCCCGCTATAAGCCATTTTTTATTTATTGATTTAATAGCAAAACGATTGTTGGGTAGTTTGTCCCAAGCACCCGAAGAATGAAGGGCTGTTTCTTCTTTGTATAAACGCCAAATAGTTTCTTTGTCAAAATCTAAAACAACGGCTAATTTATTTATATAACCCCTTACATAAGGAGCTGGTGGTAGATTTTTATTTTTACCCTCCGTCAAAGCTTCTATATATCTTTCGGGTATTCCTGTTGAGTCCGATATTTTTTTAATATTCAAACCCTTCAGTTCCATGTGCTCTTTAAGTAAGTCCTTTAAAGTGGCGTTCTCCATTGTTTTGTTACAGTATAGGTTGTGTTTTTTAAAGAAGCAATAGTATATTATTAAAAAGTCGTCAGCAGTTTGGCAATTAATCGAGTTTTTTGAGAAGGAGTGCGTGATGAAGGAGCGTCCAGCGACCGATGGAAAAGAAAAAATAAGGACGAATGTTTGCAATGTTTCAAATATGCCAAATGATAAATGTCCATGCCCTAGGCACTGGAAGGGACGAAACGAAGCATTTATTGCTAATTCTTTGTACGAATGTGGCGATAGAAGAAGGGGTGGCTACGATGTCGCTGAAGAAGATTAGTAATAAATGCAACAAGCCGTGATGTAAGAATCACGGCTTTATTATTTAAAATCTTCCGGAGTTATTTCTGGGCCGACTGGTTCGCCGAGAAAAACTTCTCTGGGTTTTGCTCCATCTCCTGGTCCAACGACTCCTTTTGCCTCCATAATATCTAATAAGCGGGCGGCTCTAGCATAGCCAACCTTCAATCGTCTTTGCAGTAAAGAAGCAGAGGCCTTTTGGGCTGATTTCACAACATCTAACGCCTCATCATAGAGTTCATCGCTCATATCCTCATCGCCATTAGCAAACTGATCAAATTGAATTGATTGACTTGGTTCTGTTGGCGCTGTGTCTGCCGAATTTTCTTCTCCGGTTTTTTCAACACTGGGCGCGCTATTATTTTCTCTTATAAAATCACTGACAGCTTCTATTTCACTGTCAGAAATATAAGCTCCCTGCAATCTTTTAGGTTTGGAGAAATCTGACGAAACAAAAAGCATATCGCCACCGCCTAATAATTTTTCTGCTCCCGCAGTATCTATAATTGTTCTGGAATCAATTTGGCTAGCAACCTGTAATGCGACGCGCGATGTTATATTCGCCTTGATTAATCCGGTTATAACTTCTACGGACGGTCTTTGAGTAGAAAGTATTAAATGTATTCCAGTAGCACGCGCCATTTGAGCAAGACGGACAATGGCCGTTTCAACATCTCTTCCATAAGAAGCCATCAGGTCGGCTAACTCATCAACAACTATGACAATATATGGCATCGGATCATCTTTGCGTGTCTCATTGTAACTATGAATATTGCGCGATCCTGCCCTTAACAAAGTTTCGTATCTTTTTTCCATTTCTTGTATAGCCCAACGAAATACGCCTATAGCTTTTTTGCCTTCAGTTACCACTGGGGCAATCAGATGGGGAATGCCGTCATAAGTTGAAAGTTCAACTTTTTTTGGATCAATTAAAATTAATTTTAAAAAATGAGGAGGATTTTTATAGAGTAGAGAAACTATAATACTGTGAATCGCTACTGATTTACCCGATCCAGTTGCGCCAGCGATTAACAAGTGTGGCATTTTGGCAATATCTAAAATAATGGGCTCTCCAGTAACGTCTCGGCCAATAATTATTCCTAATGGACCAGAGTTTAGAAATTCAGGATATGCTAAAACACTGCCCAACCGAACAACCGCCGCTGATTTATTTGGTACTTCAATGCCAACTAAGGATTTTCCAGGAATAGGCGCTTCTATCCTAATAGGATGCGCGGCAAGATTAAGAGCTAAATCCTGGTTTAATGTTGTAATTCTAGATAATTTTATTCCTTCAGCCGGTTTCAAAGTATAGCGAGTGAATTTGGGGCCAATATTAATTTCTCCCATTTCCACTGCCATACCAAAACTTTCCATTGTTCTTTTAATGGTATTGGCATTAGCTCTTAAATCTCCCGCTGACGGTTTTTCTATGGTGGATTTAAGTAAAGATAGCGGAGGAAGAATATAATTTTTAAGAGGAATATTTATTTTGTTTTCTAATATTTTTACAGACGATTCGTTTTCGGTGCTTTTTTGTCCGCCAGTTGGCGGATTTATTTCTTTGATTGCCGAATTATTCGCTTTTACAGTTTCTGCTTTTGGCGGTTCATTGCTAACAATAATCGGCTCAATGGGCTTGAATTCTTTATTTTTCTTTTTGGGAATTTTAACTTTAAGCGGAATATTTAGAGTTATTATTAATGAGGCAAGTATTAAAACGCCTACTATTACTAGAGCGGCTTGATAGCCAAAGGGTTTTTCAATAAGACCAATCACATTACCTGTTAATCCTCCCTTACTCGGAAATAAAATATCAATAAATCCTAGAGACGCAAGTATCAATGCGATAGACGCTATAAGAGTTGGCATTAAAAGTTCTAATTCCGTTGCAAGTAAAAAGACTAAAGCAACAACAAAAGCAGTAGTCGGCAATAAATAATATCCCCAACCAAAAAGTGTTGTTAAAAATTGGAAAATACCTCTTCCGGCTGGTCCGGCTTTATCAAAGTGGGCTAAAATTAAAACAACGCCTATTCCTACCAAAAGAATAGAAGCAACGCTTTTTTTAAGCTCATAATCAATCTGCTCCAATAAACCCGGTTTTTCTTTCTTGGGTTTTTTCTTCGATTTTTCTTCTTCGTTCATTAATACAATTTTACTCTTTATGCCGAACTATTAAAATAGAGTGGCTGGCAATTCCAGTTCTTTTATGGCGATTGGAACTTTTACTATTTCTTCCGAATATTTCTTTGGTATTAATATATGCCCCTTGCTTTTCACAAGCTCGTATAAATCTTTAGTGATGCGAACGTCGTGCAAACAATAATCAATCAAGGATTGCCAATCGCCATTTTTGTAAAATTCTATTGCTTCCAAACCATGATGAGTTTTGCCAATGCCTAAATTGGCTTTAGCTAACACATCTAAACTTACTCTTTGCCCGTAATTCATTTCCACTTCATCTAAAAGGTCCAATCGGGGGATGCTCATTAAATTAAAATTAAAATATTTTTTTAATACCGGCAGATCAAATCTATTAATGCTGAACCCGATTATAAGACCGGCATTTTGCAATAATGGAGCCAGTTTATTCCACTCACCTTCTTTAAAATGCAAATATTGGTTTTGATTGTATGAATAAACACCCACTAAAGAAGCGTCCAATTTTTCCACAAACTGATGCCCGCCAACGTCTGCAAAGGCATTTTTAGTTTCAATGTCTATTACTAGTTTGTC
>CAZATK010000007.1:26069-27728 GCA_964488085.1 uncultured Candidatus Saccharibacteria bacterium | reverse complement strand
GTTCTTTTAACATTACAAAAACAGATACCATTGGTAGAGTTCACTCCTCAAAAAGTAAAAAAGGCGACCACTAACTATGGCGCTTCCGACAAACAAGCAGTAGCTAAAATGGTTTCTTTATTATTAAATGAACCGCAAACTAAAATGCTAGACGACACGACAGATGCCATAGCAATCGCCATTACTGCGGCGAATAATTCGTGATTTTACTCTTCTCTTAAATCCTTTATTTCCTTTATTAGAGCGTACGCTATTATTCCTCTTAATCTGGCGCAGTCTTCTTCAGGGTTCGTTCTATGATGCCCGCTCGCTTCAGCAATTAATTTTTGAAATACAGACCTTACATCTAAATCATGAAAAGTACCCAAACCAGTAAATAAGCCGTACTCCTTAAGAAAAGATTTGATATCCTTCACAAGCAATACGTTGTCTGAATCACGAGTCAGCGCTTTACTTACATATAAAGGATCTTCTTTCATTAGATTTCTCTCATAAAAAAACGAGATTAGTTCATCGCAAGGCAAACAATCCACCATAGAAGCATCTCCTATTGCTTCGCCTCTTTTGGTTTGTGATTCT
The DNA here is from genome assembly GCA_964488085.1 of uncultured Candidatus Saccharibacteria bacterium. Lineage (GTDB taxonomy): Bacteria > Patescibacteriota > Minisyncoccia > UBA6257 > UBA11618 > CAZATK01. Next base: position 27,149 of record CAZATK010000007.1, on the reverse strand, counting down.
AGATAAAGCTGATAAGCCCCGCCAACATCTAAAACACCACCGGCAACACCAAGACCAATGCCAGTTGCTGTTCTAGCGGCTTGACCAAATCTAGTCAACGCTTTTAATCTCTCCATAACCGTGGGGACTGGCGTAGCGGTAGGCCGACTCACGTTTTTACGGAGCCACTCCAATGTACTTTGCTGTATTACTCTTTCTTCGGGAGATAACTGGTTTCCACCACCAGGAAGAGCTGCGCCGGCCCTGACCTCTCCTGATATTGACGGGGGATCTACTAATGGAGAGAGCTTGGGGGTTTGTGATATAGGAACTTTAATAATAATTGGTTCGCCAGTACGCATTATTTTTTGTTTATCATAAACAAGAGTGGCTTCGTCTAGTGCTTTTATTTTTTTTTCAAAATATTCTCGAAGTTGTGGCAAGGAGGTGGTCTTCTCAAGAGACCGTATCGCATATTCGCGTACATATTTCAATTTTTCGCCTCGCAAATCAAATAAGGCCTCCTCAAAAATCGTAATCCTTCTTAGTCCATCCATGCCAGACTCTCTCATTAATCGATCTGCGCTCATGCTCCGAGATTTAAACGCGTCCAAAGCATCTTCAACGTCTCTCCCACTAACACCAGAGGGAACATACTCACCAAACCATGTTCTTTCTGTAACTATGAATTTATAAAGGCTTGCATCAGAAAATAATGGCTCCCCTCTTAGATTAAACGCTTGACCCCCAACTTTAAAACCACGAATGTTTCCGTAACCGTCTAAAAGCACGGTGTGTTCAACCTTCTGGCCCTCTACTATGGGATATCTCAACTCATGCTCTCGATCGGCTATTTTTTCTAATGCCGTCTTAATATTCCTTCTCGTCTCCTCTGGATCGATTAGGTTGCCAAGGTCTATAGGAAATTCCGGCTCAATTTTAATAGGTTTAATAGGCCCAAACCCAGTATGCTGGGGAGGCTTCCATTTCTCTCTCCACGTTAACCAACCTTCTCCAAACTCCGCGGCATTAATCTTAATAACATTTAATTGAGAAAAAATTATTATAAATAAAACAATCAACGCTGTTCTTGCGTAAAAG
>CAZATK010000007.1:23302-25969 GCA_964488085.1 uncultured Candidatus Saccharibacteria bacterium | reverse complement strand
CCTTATATATACTTCTTATGATTAACTATGAAATTTAAGTTTAAAAAGGTCGATATTTTATAACTCATCATCATATAAAATATAAATCATGAGTGCTTATAACGAAGATGGATTATTAGAAGAATTAGGCGAAGATTCCGAGCTCGATGAGGAAGAAGAGAAAGAAGATTTGAATTCAAAGGACGACGAAGAGAAAGGTGACGATAATTACTAAAACAAAATCTCCCAATATACGTTGGGAGATTTTAATAAGTTAAACTTATGATAATAGCAAATATGCCAAGAAAGATATTAATCTACGGATTTTTAGGAACTTGTGCTCTGGCGTTAGGCGGTTTTTTTTACGTCGCATTATTATTTAAAAATCTTCCTAACCCAGCTTTATTTGATCAGCGACAAGTGGCACAATCAACTAAAATTTATGACCGAATGGGCGAAGTTTTGCTTTATGAGCTTTATGGAGAACAAAAAAGAACAGTTATTCCATTTGAAGAAATCCCGGAGTCGGTTAAAAAAACTACTTTAATCATTGAGGATAATGAATTTTATAATCACCCCGCTTTTGACTGGAAATCTATTATTAGGGCAACAATTATAAACTTAACCAGCGCGCGCATTGTTCAAGGCGGATCAACTATAACGCAACAATTAGCCAAGAATGCCTTTCTAAGTTCGGAAAAAACGATTAATAGAAAAATTAAAGAATTGCTATTAGCCTTTCGTTTGGAAAAACGATATACCAAAGACCAAATTTTAAATTTATATCTCAATCAAATCCCCTATGGAGCGAACGCTTACGGCATAGAAGCGGCCGCACAAACTTACTTTCAAAAAAAAGCTGGTGGTTTAAATTTGGCGGAAGCCGCTTTATTGGCCAGCTTACCCAAAGCCCCTAGCTATTATTCTCCTTGGGGTGAACATGAAAAAGAGCTTATGGAACGTAAAGACTACATTATAGATCAAATGGCTGTGGCAGGAATAATTAGCGAAGAAGAAGCTATGAAAACCAAAAAAATAAAAATTGAATTTGCTCCACAAGCCATTGGCATAGAAGCGCCTCATTTTGTGATAACAGTTCAAGATTATTTAAATAATCACTACGGAGAGGATTTTGTTAGAAGCGCCGGATTAAAAGTTATAACAACTCTTGATTGGAAATTACAACAATTAGCCGAAAAGGTGGTAGCCGAAGGAGCAGAAAATAATGAAACATTATATAAAGGAAAAAATGCTGCCTTGGTTGCTCAAGACGCAAAAACAGGGCAGATATTAGCCCTGGTCGGCTCCAGAAATTATTTTGATGAAGAAGTAGACGGAAATTTTAACGTTGCCACCCAGGGACTACGGCAACCTGGCTCTGCAATTAAGCCCATTGCTTATTTAACGGCATTTATTAAAGGATATACTCCGGACTCTGTGGTCTTTGATTTGGAAACGGAATTTAATACTACAGACGACGAAGAAGAAAGCTATAAGCCACAAAATTATGATGAGCAATTCCGTGGCCCTGTAACTATGAAAAACGGACTAGCCCAATCAATCAATGTTCCATCGGTTAAAACCCTTTACTTGGCCGGATTAGATGAAACTTTAAAAAATGCGAAAAAAATGGGCATAACAACGCTAACCGAAAGAAGTCGCTATGGTCTTTCGCTGGCGCTAGGAGGCGGTGAAGTTAAACTTATTGATTTAGTGGGCGCTTATTCAGTGTTTAGCCAAGATGGTATAAAACATAAACAAACATTTATTCTGAAGATAGAAGATAGTCAGGGCAAAACCGTTGAGGAGTATAAAGATCAATCAGAACAAGTTATAGAACCTCAATATATAAGATTAATAAATGATATTTTAACAGACATAGAAGCGCGCTCTCTGTTGTTTAGTAGTAGTTTGAGTTTAACAACTTTCCCCAATCAAGAGGTGGCTCTAAAAACTGGTACAACAAATGATTATAGAGACGCTTGGGCGATGGGCTACACTCCGTCTTTAACTATCGGCGTATGGGCCGGAAATAATGACAATCAGCCGATGGAGAAACGGGGCGGTAGTATTTTAGCCGCCGTACCTATTTGGCACGCTTTCTTAAAAGAAGCGCTTAAAGAAATGCCGTTGGAAACATTCCCTAGACCGGAAGTGATTTTAGTGGATAAGCCGATATTAAAAGGCGAATATATAATAAATAATGAAATCCACGATATTCTCTACTATGTTGATAAAAATAATCCCCAAGGACAACCACCGTCTGATCCAAAAAAAGATTCCCAATTTGAAAATTGGGAGAAAGTAGTAAGAGACTGGGCGCAAATTAATTTACCAACTCTGGTTAATAATAATTCTAATAATCAATCTGTTATTGAGTTTTTAAATTTACAAAACGGCCAAACGATAACTAATCCTTTTAGTGTCGGTCTTAAAATAAAAAGCGGTCAGGATATTACTAAACTAGAAATCTATTTTAACGATAAATTAATAGATCAAAAATTCCTGAATTTAGGAAAAGAATTTGATTATCAAGTGAATTTTGATTTGTTCTTAGAATTACAAAATAAGCTTACGATTAAAACTTCTGATGTTCTTAATAATGTTTCAACTAAAGAAATAATTTTATATTCTAATGGGCATTAGAATATAAAAATAAGATTTATCTTCTATCGGTTTTAATAATGC
>CAZATK010000007.1:0-23202 GCA_964488085.1 uncultured Candidatus Saccharibacteria bacterium | reverse complement strand
TAATGGGCATTAGAATATAAAAATAAGATTTATCTTCTATCGGTTTTAATAATGCCGGCTTATTATAGCCATTACTTCCAAAAAAAACATTTTCGCCTTCAATAATCCTTAATCCATCCAGTAAATAACGCCAATTAAAAGCCACTCCTTCAAAATCAACGCCTTTTACTTTAGATGGTATTAAATAATTATTTTCTCCTAATAACTGATTTAAAGAATATACTTCCAGTGTCTTCTGATTATTTTTGATTGCTAATCTAATATCATTTGTTTTTCCGCTAAAATTACTAACTAATTTAACTGAATTAATAAAATGATTTTTATTTAAAATAACTTCGGTCTCTATTTCTTTAGGAATAATTTGCTCATAATCAGGATAATTTCCATCAATTAACCGAGAAATTAATTCTGTGGTGCTGTTTTTAAATAATATTTGATTATTATCTAAAGATATTCTTATAGGCATATCATTAGAAAATATTCTTACCGCTTCCTGAATTGTTTTTAATGGAACTATAACCTTAAAACTTTTATCAAAATTATGTTTAAATTGATTACTATTTAAGGTTTTTTCCGCTAAACGAAAACTATCGGTTGTAACTAATTTTAGTATTGTTAATTGAAAATCGAATAAAACTCCGCTTATTTCTGGCCTAATATCAGATATTTGAGCCGCATTTATTACCTTACTAATTGCGTCTTTAAAAGTTACAGAATCTATTTCTAAATAATTATCAGTATTTTCTAATTTTGGAATTATAGGAAATTCGTCTTCGTGAATTCCTTGTATTTTAGCTTCATAATTGTCGGTTTTAAAAATAAAATTATTATCAATTTTTTCGAGATTAATCCGTTCATGGTTAGTATTATTAACAATATTATAAAGAGTATGGAAGGGCACTGTTAAACATCCTTCTTCTATTATTTTTCCAGAAATCACTTTCGTAATAGCTAATTCTAGATTAGTCGTTACTATTTTGATTTTACCGTCAATTGTTTTTAATAATACATTTTTTAATATCGGTAAATTAGAATTATCGGAAACAGCCCTTTCTGTTATAAACAGACCATCTTTTAAATTATCTTTAAATATTATTACTTTCATCCCGTTAGAAGCAGGTCGCCACAGGCGACCGTGATATGCACAACTCGACTTGTTTCATGTTTATAGCGTTACTCATAAATTTTATTATCATACTTATTTAGGTTGCTTCTAACGGGATTCATATTATTTATTTAATATATTTATATAGTAGTTAACAGTAGTATTCCGAATTTTTGTTGATAACTCATTTTTTTCATATTATATCTTATATTTTTTATTTAATAAACTGTTTATAAAATCCGAAAAATTTCTAATATTATTGTTTATAACTTTTAATTACTAATCTTTTCCACATTTAATCAATTTTTTATCAACCTGTCTTTAATAGTTAAAATATTTTGATTTAAGGTCTGATTATTATTTAATTCCCCCGTAATTTTTTCACAAGCGTATATAACAGTCGTATGATCTCTCTTTCCTAACTTATCCCCAATAAAAGGATAAGAAAGATTTAAAACTTCTCTTAATAAATAAGCGGCTATTTGTCGGCACTCTACTAACTCTCTTTTTCGACTGCGACTAATTAGGTCGCTAGTCGATATTTCAAAATAATCAGCTACGGCTTTAATTATTTGGTCGGGACCAATATTTTTTACTGGCTCTTTAATAACCTCATTCATAATCTGTTCTGCTAGTTTAGTAGTTATTTCTAGATTTTTAACTTGTTGATAAAAAAGAATTCTATTTAAAATACCCTCTAACTCCCTCAGTCCCTTTCTGACCTTATTAGCAATACAATTAATCACTTCGTCATTCAAATTTGCTCCCTTGCTGATTAGCTTGTTCTTTAAAACGGCCACTTTTAATTCATAGTCAGGATATGTAATATCAACAATCATTCCTCCTTCAAACCTAGACCTTAATCTTTCCTCTAAAATTGGTATAAAACGTGGTGATCTGTCAGATGATAAAATTATTTGTTTATTGGCTTCATATAAAGCATTGAAAGTATGAAAAAATTCTTCTTCGGTTCTGGCCTTTCCTCCCACAAATTGTATGTCGTCAATAATTAAAACATCTACCATTCTATATTTATCTTTAATAGTTTCCATTCTTTTATTTCTCATTGCCCAAATTACTTCGTTGGTGAACTTTTCGGAGGGGACGTATCGTATTTTTATCTTATTCTCATACAACTTATTGATTTCATTACCCAGCCCTTGAATAAGATGAGTCTTCCCCACCCCCACCCCACCATAAATAAACAAGGGATTATATTTTTTACCTATATTTTTCAATACGGCTGATACGGCCGCGTGCGCCATTTCATTAGAAGAACCAACGATAAAAGAGTCTAATGTATAGCTTGGATTTAAATTGGTTTCAGGATCAACTTTTAATTCGGAAAAAACCAGTTGGTGGTCTTTTTCAGAAAGATTCGCATTTTTACTTGTCGTCGGGATTGATTGGTTGCCATTAACGCAATATTCAACCTTGCGAATATTACTATCAATATTTCTTAAGGCCCCTAGAATTATTTTATGGTATTTATTTTCCACCCACTCTTTAGCAAAATTATTAGGCAGACCAACCGTCATTGCCCCGTCATTCTTATTGTTAAGTAGTTTGCTATTTTTTAACCAAGTGACAAAATTAGGACGAGAAACTTGTAATTCAATTTCACCCAACGCTTTTTCCCACAAGGAATTTAAATCCATAACTTCATTCTAGTGCGTGACTGGTCTCGGTCAATAGTGACAGAAAACTAATATGTGTTGATAAGGTGTGGATAACCTGTTAGAATACTCCAATGAGTAAGACTTATCAGCCAAAAAAGAAAAAGAGGAGAAGAACGCACGGATTTTTAAAAAGAATGAGAATGGTAGGTGGTAGGAGGGCGTTAAGAAAGCGTCGCCAGAAAGGAAGACATAAGCTTACTGTATAATGTTGCCGAAAAAGATCCGTTTACCTATACAAGAATTATTAAATAAAAAAGGAAGGACTTATCGGGGAGACTTTTTTACTATCAAGGTTTTTCTTAACAATCTTTCTTATAGTAGATTTGGAATTATCATTAGTAAGAAACTAGTTAATTCTGCCGTTCAAAGAAATAAAATAAAGCGAATGATATTTTCGGCCTTGCGATCGGTTATGGATAAGTGGCAAAAAGCGGATTATTTAATAGTGCTTAATAACTGGAAAGAACTAAACCAAAAACAAATCGATGATCAATTTATTTCATACATTTTTCACTAATCCTTTAATTGACAGCTTAGTCTTTCTCTATAATTATGTTGCCTTTCAGGATCTGGGCGTAGCTATTATATTATTGACTCTTATTATAAGATTGGCGCTCTTCCCCTTGTTTTATAAAGGATTTCGCAATCAAACTTTATTACAAAAGATTCAGCCAGAAATAGAAAAAATTCAACAATTACACAAAAATGACAGAGAAAAGCAGGGGCTAGCAATGATGGAGTTGTATAGACAACATAAAGTTAATCCCTTTTCCAGCTTTTTAATTATTTTAATACAACTGCCTATCTTAATAGGCCTTTATAATGTTTTCTTACATCCCCCCTCCGGCTTAAATAATATCTTTTTAGGATTAGTAGATCTGCAGAGTACAAATTTTTTAATAGTAGCAATGGCGACCATTCTACAGTATTTTCAAGGCAAATTAAGTTTACCGAAAGCAAGGACAGGACAAGAGAATTCGCCCTCTTTCAAAATGATGAGAAATATGATATTTTTAGGACCACTAATTACAGTTGTTGTTTTATATAGCTTGCCATCAGCCATCGGGCTTTACTGGCTTGCTACTACAGTTTTTTCTATAGGACAACAATTGTATATTAATAAACAACTAGAAAAAGAAGATAAAAATGGAACCACTACAACAAACAACCCAAAAAATAGTTGAGTTAATGGGATTTAAGGATCTTAGTGTTAGTTTTGATGCAACGGGACACAGAATCTCTATTCTTATTAATGATGGCGAATGGATGAAGGAGTGGTTGCCAAACATGATTAGCGATTTCTCTCACATAGTTCGTTTGTTGGGTAAGAAAAATAATATTAGCGAAAACATTTATGTTGACGTCAATAATTATCGAAAAGAAAGAGAAAGGATTATTTTGGAACTGGCAAGAGCCGCCGCTAGAAAAGCCACCACGACAAAAGCAGAGATTAAACTACCAGCGATGAATGCCTATGAAAGAAGACTAATCCATACCGAACTAGCTATTCGTCCCGATGTTAAAACAGAAAGCATCGGTGAAGGAACAGAACGACAAGTTATAATAAAGCCCTTATTATAAGTCAATCTTATAGATTTTATTATCGTAACGATTTGTAAAATAAAGATCGTCGTTTATAACCATTAAATCAACGGCATCTAATTTCTTCAGATCATCTGTCTGATCAAGTATTATTTGCATTTTAGTTGGATTAACCGTCAAAGATATTATTTGGTCTTGTGAATAAAACTTATTTTTTAAGTAGTCGTCTGGAAGCGTAACGCTAGACGGTATTGTTTTTGGAACGGCGCAGTATATTTTTTCTTCGTTGTCGTTAGAAAAAGCGCATTTATTAGGTAGGGTCATAAAGGGCAAGTTAATCACTTGACCAGTTTTATTATTCACCAGAGATAATTCTCCATTAAACTTTAAAACCAGATTACCGTCTTTAGACCAATTTGCCATTAAGCCGGGTTCGTTCTGAAAAACATAGTCCAGATTTTTATTTTTTAAATTATAACTCCAAATTGACGAGGGTATGAGAATTGACGGTTTTTCAATAATAAAGATTTCGTCGGGCTTAATCCATGCGACATTTACATCTTCCAGATTAACTTTTTCTGTTTGCTGAACCTTGTTTGTTTTTAGATTAATGATTTTTAAATCTTTTTCAAATTGAACTTTTCTAGTATTATCGGGACTGATGTTTTTAGCAAGAAGACCTCTATAAAAATCCTCTTCTGATTCGTCTGAGACGGGCTCTAGGGATGTTTTATTAGAATCGCTGGTGTCAGCGAGTTGTTGCTCTGTTAATGCTGGCGTGTTAAAAACTTTTCTTCCTAAATAAAATATAAAACCAATAGATAGCGCAACAATTATTACTATTAAGACTATTAATATTATTTTTTTAGTATTCATAATCTAATGTGCCTTGGTTTAAGTTTTCAAATTGTCTGCCATAGGATTCCTTTTTGGAGCGCAAATAATTAAGCTCATTGCCTTCGTCGTCTGATAATCCCGAAAAACGACCGCTAGTAAAGAAATTATATAAATTACTGCCACTCTTACTCCAAATACTTGCATTAGGATCGCCACTTGCCCCGCTCTTGCCCTCTAAGTATTGTATTCTCGCCGTTACATCATTAACTTCAGAATTTATTCTATTTTGCGCAATTTTTGTAAATTCTTGTTGGGCAACGTCTATTTGTGTATCCAACGCTCTAATTCTTTCCGGATTAGTTTCCGAGTTTCTTTGTTCTTGTAAAATATTAAGGGTGGATTTAGCGGTGGTTTCTTCGTTTCTGAACCCTTCTTTTACGCCAGAACGCATTTCTTGCCACCGTTGTTCTAGTTGTTGTTGATAAGCGGACCCGTCTTTATAATCGGACGGAGAGCTATTGTCAATTTCTGGCAACCCCGGCTCTCTTATATTAGTTAAGTTTGGATTAATAGTATTTAAGATTAAGAAAGAGCCAAAAAGAAGCGCTAGTCCCCAAATGGCTTGCGTAATAACATCTCTAGCGTCGCTTTGAGAGGCGACATTGCCTGCAGAAGATAAATATTTTAGTCCTCCATAAACAACACGAGAAAAAACTACTACCCCCCCAATCATTAAAGCAAAACGGTAAATATTTGTTATGTAAGACCCAATATCGGTTACTCTAGATTCAATACCCGGAATTGGTGAGCACAAAATATAACTACCATCACCTTGCGGACCGCAAAGAGCAGGCGTTGTGGCCGCCAATACAAGAGTTGCCGACAAGATCAAAATTAAAATTATAATTGGAAATATTTTAATCATTTTTTTAAAACAGAAGATTGGGCAACCTCTAAAGGACTGGTTGGATTTTGAATTCTCAAGGTAATATATTTGCCATCTTCGCCCCAGTCCACCTTTAATTTATTGTCGGAAGGAATGTTAAAAAAATAAGGCAGGGGTTTTAATTGAGCTGAGTCAGCCGTATCAATTATTGCCTCGGGCCTTACTATTGGAATAGTAAGGAATTGGTTCCACTCTTCTCCTTTATAATTAAGAACCACCACCCTTAATAAAACTGACTGTTCTCCTAAATAAGGAGCGGTAAAAGAAAAATTGAACAATCCCAAACCAGAATCTTCTAATTTATTATTTACATACCATCTGATGTCGTTTTTAGATAAATCTATTAACTTTTTATTATCTAATAATTGCAATGCAACGTCTATTTTAGTTTTAGCTGTTGGTAGAGATTTTCCTAAATAAAAAGCAGGCGTGTAATTATTAGCTTTCCAAGTGATAATTAAAATTGGGGTTATTGTCTCTCCTAGGGATTGTTGAGAGGTTAAAGATATTAAAATTAACAAAATTATTGACGAAACAAGGAGGGCTCTCATTTTTTTTCAATTGGTTTAATTACCTTTGTGGTAGTTTTTACTATAGCGGCAGTTTTTGGGTGCCAATCCATATATATAAGTATGAGCATTGTTACTGTTCTAACGGGTAAGGTATTTCCAAAGATAGGAATTGTTTCTAAAAGACCGCCGTACAAAACCCATTCCGACTTCACTCCTTTCATTGTAGTCCAAAACCAAAGTATTGGCGATATTATAAAGTTAATCATTAACTTTAATGCCTCTCCAATGCCGGCAATTATATCTGCAAATGTTGCCAGTAAATCAAGAAAATCAAAAAATAAGCAGACCAGAACCAATATAGTGGCTTCCATGCCAGAAATTTTATATTGTTTTTCCTCGTCCATCCTATTTATTTATTTCCCCTTTGTTCCAAAATTTGTTCTGGCTTGGTAGTGATAATTTTATCTTCCGGATAGGAGGCCACCACTTGAATTGCCACATGATTTAAGCCCGCGAAAAAAAGACCCTCGCCTATGGGGGCTTCCAGAAGAAAGCTTTTTTCGGTTTCGGTTAAATTAAATGTTTTTACTACAATATCTATCATTGCCGGCGATTGTTTTAGCAACAACTGCAACGAAGAATTAGTAATGATGGGCCTTCCGTAGGGAGATAAAAAGAAATCTTCTACATCTTGAGTAATAGTAGTTACGCCCAAAAAATATTTACGGCTTCTTTTTACCAATCCAAACATAAAGGATGCTCCGTCTGGATATTTCATCAACCACCACGCCTCATCAATAATAAGAACTCTTTTTTTAAGATTGCTTTTGATAATATTCCATATGAAATTAATAATTATATACATTGCTATCGGTCTTAATTCTTCATCAAGATCGCGGATGGAAAAAACAACCAAACGATTTTGAATATTAACGTTCGTCGGTAGATTGGTAAATCCGGAATAAGTCCCTTTAGTAAAACGATAGAGCCGTTGTGCAATATTTTGTCCGCCTACTAGATTTTCCAGCACCGATTCAAGGTCAGATAATGTCGGTGTGGGTTTATTCTTGAAGTCTTTGCCCGGAATTATATCTCTCAAGGCATAGGTTTCGGTTATGGCGCGATCTAAAATGCTTTCCTCTTCTGGTTTTATAGGGCCAACCATTATTTTCAATAACCCTGTTAGGTTGGCTATGTGGGATTTCAGAGCGTCATCGGGACTTTCATCAGCGGGAACAACTGGGATATCAAAAGGATTGATATGATGTTCTGATGCTAGAGAAATTTTAAAATAACTGCCCCCTACCGCTCCGGAAAGATTTTCGTATTCATTTTCTGGGTCTATTATCATTACGTCTATTCCTAACATCATCATTCTTAGCGTTTCTAGTTTAGTGGCATATGACTTTCCGGCTCCTGATTTAGCAAAAATAACCATATTAGCGTTTTCTAAACTAAAACGGTCAAAAATTATTAAAGTGTTGTTGTGTCGGTTTACTCCATAAAGCACGCCATCGTCGGAGGTTAAATTAGCAGAAATAAAAGGAAATATAGATGACAGGGGGCCAGAATTAAGAGGCGTGCTTATAGACAAACGATCGTTGCCTAGTGGCAAAACGGAATCCCATCCATCTAATTGTTGAAATATCGCGCTTTTTGCGTAAATAAGACGGCTTTCCAATAAATTATTGATTTTGGCTTCTAGTTTATTTAATTCTTCAACGCTATCTGCGTAAAATGTGAGATAAATACTTACGTTAAACAAGTTCTCTCTTGCTTGTTGAAGAGCGTCGCGCAAACTTTCCACATCTTGAAATGCGGTTTCTAAAAGAGGATTCCTTACCAACCCCTTTTCTTGCTGTTCAATTATTTGGGCCTCTATTTGAGTGGCTTTTTTTCTTAGATTTTTTAATGCTAAGGCCGTATTAATTGGATGAATAAAAATAGAAATGTCTATTAATTCAGGAATATTAACTAATGGAGAAAACCATCCCGTGGAAAGATAGCGAGGATAGGAAGCGATAAAAAGCGTTTTTGCAAACTTTTTCCCAATATTTAAATAATTAGGAGTAATTTCTATTGCCGGTGGCGCAATAATGTTTTCTATTTCTTTATTTAAAGATGAGGGATTCATAATACATTCTTTCTTTCAATTGTTTCCGGATTATATAAATTATAAAAAAATTCTTCCAACTCTTTTTGATTTAATGGCACTACGCGCAATCCGATTTGCGATAAGCCAACAATAACTTGATCTACTTTTTGTTCTAATTGATCAAGGTTGGACTTGCTTATGGATTCTATATTTTCTGGCGGTTTATTGTCGGGTTTCTTAAAAATTCTCGTAATTTTATTAAAAATGCTTTTACCGGCTTCAACGACATCAACTGAATCATGAGGAACTACAACAAAAAATGTTTTGGACATAATAGGATTTTGGGCGACTAACGATCTAATAAATGTCACATATTCGTCTATTAATCCCTTGATAAGATTACTAGATTCATTATTTTTTCTTTGTTCCAACCTTGATAAGTAATCATCAATATTAATTTTTCGACTGTGAATAAACTGCTGAACAGAAAAGCTAAGCGAGTTTAAAAAATTTTGGTAAGTAAATAAGATAAGGTTTTTTTCGTCTTCGGATTTAAGATCAAAGTTCAATCCTGAAACTAATAAAATCTTTCTAAAACCGCCATTCTTTAATACCACTACATCATTTTTAAAATGATCTATTTCAATAATATCTTGTGTGGGTAAGGACTCTGGTTTGGCCATAAGTACATTATAAAACCACAAGCACCAATGTCCAAATCCCAACAAATGACCAAATCACAAACCCCAATCTCTTGGGATTTTTAACTATTGGGATTTTATTGGTCATTGAGATTTGGGATTTATTATCGATAGTCCACTCTTCTCGCCACCTCTCCCTCCCCCGTGGCTTTGCGAAACAACTCAAACATTTCTTTATTAGGGTGCAAGCGCGCTAAAATTGAAGGCCGGAAAGATTTTTCTCTTTTAGAGATTGGTTGAGTTGATGTTTTTAATTGCAGTTCTAGAGCATCTAAATCCACCGCTTGTCCTGTTGGTCTGGATATTTTTTGCCATGTATATAAACGAGGAAGCCAAAAATATTTCAAAGCGGCTTTTAATATAACGCCGAAAGAACGATTATTAATTTTAATAAAGACCAATGCAATAACGGAACCGCTTATAATACTGGCAACAATAAACCAAAGCCACATTTGTAGCGCAAAAAAAAGAATAAAATTAATAATAAAAGCAGCCGCTAAGTACAAAAACTGCCTTATTGTCAAAGGCCCTACTATTTTATCTTCCACTTCTATAAATTGCGGGACTTGATATTGCATTAAACAAACCATTTTGATTTGGGAATTCTGACTTTTTGATAATATTTAAGCGGAGCGCGGTTAAGAGATGTGAAAAAATTACTATAATGAACCACTCGTTCAATAGTTACTTTGGTGGTTTCTGTAGTTTTCGGGAGATTATTAAGCAGGCCTTTAAAAATAAATGATGAGCCCGTTTTAGATGTTTCTGTCACCGGCGCGAGATCTTTTTCTTCATGCAAAATAAAGGGCTTGGTTGTATCGAGGGGCTTGCTTGCCGTAGTTTCGAGCGGGATCGAAGGGCGAGGGCCCGCCTGCGTGACTGAAGTCACTTCGGCGAGGCTAGGAGCATTGAATCGTAATAATTTAATATCTACTCCGACTATTAATAAATCATCAGCGATAGGCGCTAACATTTTTTCTTCCAAAGACTTGGTAATATTCTTAGCCGTAGATTCGTCAACTAATAAGTTTAGAGTTGTTTCACTTACAAAGTTTTCAGGTTTTAAGAATTGTGTAACCAAACTCAACAAAAGTCTAGATAATATTAGTTCTTGCTCCTCTTTCAAATTAAAAGAAGAAATAATACTGGCAAATTCTTCTTGAGCTTTTGGAGAGATAAGCCAATTTTTAATGCGATCCGGTAAGCTTTTAAAGATTAGATTTAAATTTTTTGTATTTTCAATATCTAGCATATAAGTATTATAGTGTTTTTCCGGAAGAATTAGGCGGTGTTGATGACGGTGGTGGGACGAACCAATGCTGACCCGGCGGAAGAGGTGGCCTGGGGGGTCTGCCAGCTGGCGGAGGTGGTGGGTTATATTGTGGTGATGACGGAGAGAGTATGGCAGACGCTCCATCGGTGCCGATTTTGAGCTTTGGTTGTAGTGTTGGTTTAATTTTCTTTACTAATTCATCAAGTTTAGGGTTCCCTATCCACCCGCCGGACAAATCAGTCCTCATTATTTTTACAAAAGATTCTAATTTAGCTCTTTCTCGAACATCCGGCTTATCTATATTATTTAAAATAGAGCCAATTACCGCTTCTCTTTGCTTGTTATTTCCATACGCACCTAATCTATTAATATGATCTTCGTTTAACCTTGTTACCACTTCTATATTTTCTAGAGACCTATAATTTACTCCATCAACATCTTCGGGCTTATTAAGTTGTGACATTACTAGATTTATATCCATGCCAAAGTCTTGCGCCAAATCAGGCATAAACTTAAGAATGCTTTTATCGCCACTTTTAATTACCGCTTGTTTAAAGGGTTTAAAGGCATTATCGATCATTATTCTTCTTTCTTGCTCTGTTTTTCCTTCAAGCTGTTCTTTGGGAATTAGAGAATCAATTTCGTCTTTTTGCGCCAAAACTATTGCCATAGCCGTGGCTTGCGCGGGGTCGTCCATTGTGCTTTTAAGGCGAGCCGTTTGGATTCTCTTCTCAAGAGACATAGAGCCAAACTCCTTTAAGAAATCAGTTTTTTGTTCTAATGGGGTCTTGGTTATTCTCTCGCCGGCTGTACCTTTTAATTTTTTAGAAGCGCCACCTTTCATAAAAGCTTCTCTGATTTCAGTAGCACGATTCCCTAATCTTTGAGCAATTTTTAATCCTGTTTCTCCAGCAACTCTTCTTCCTGCTTGATTTAATATCCAATTTCTCATATTAGTGGCGGTAGCAATGGCCGTATCCGCTCCCACCGCGCCTAATTTTTTAGCCGTAAATAAACCGCCGATAAGCAGTCCTAAAACAACCATCATTTGGCCAATGTTAGAAAACGGGGTACTCATAACATGTAGAAATTGAGTAAATGCTTGACCTGATACTTCATTAATTTGAAAGGCCAGATTTGTGGGTGATTTCGGTGAATTGGCCTTAACATTAACCATTAAAATTGATAAATAAATAAAAAATGTGCTTATGGGAAGAAAAAGGATTTGTTCTATGAATTTTGACCACCAAGATTTCCAGTGTTTTTCTAGAGCCGGAAAAACCCACAATAAAAGCGCCATAGGCATAATTATCAAAAGAATGCTTAGCACGATATACCGATACAAAATCATAATCGCTACGGCCAACATTCCTTCAGCGGCAAATATTGTAAATAAAGTTACAAAAAAAGTACTGGCAACCAAACTTAGAAGTCCAGCCGCGGTTGAAGCCATGGCGGTAAAAGCTGGAGGATTTGAGGTGTTAACTTGTAAAAGTTTTTGCGGGCTGAAAGCAAATGCTAAATTTTCTGAAAATTTTTCCAATCCATTTATGCTTAAGCCATTTTGATATCCGCCTCCAATAGACTTAGAAATAAAGAAATTTGTAAATATATGAGAGGAATCAATAAATACGCCGGCAATCGTTAAGCTGAAATTAACTAACAAAGCGGCGGCAATTAATTTGGCCAGAGTTTTTTTCATTGCATAATTTTCTATGCGCAACATAGTGCTGAAGGCAATGACAATAATCCCTATGACGAATCCTAAATTAGTTACATCTCTTACTAATCGCCAGCCGATTAATACCACCTCGCTACTCATAATGGCAGAATTCAAAACTAAGCCAAATTGAATTAATAATCCCGCTAAAGTTATAAAAATGGCGCCGATAAAACCTATTATTTGATTAAGAACCACTATCGGCATAACTATCGTCTTATTAGCTATCCATTCAATTAAAGTTCCGCCTCCTTTAGCAACTTCAGCGCCAACAGCAGTGCCAACGGCAGTAGTGATAGCAGCGCTAGCGGCGGTGCCAACTTGAGCATTGGCAATCGGCAAAACAACAAAGATTAATGCAATTATTATTAAGAGGATCCGCATGTATTTATAGATTGTTGAACTTGAAGAAGCTTTGGTTCGACTCTAGACTTAACATCGCTTAATTCTTTTTTAGCAATAGATTCAGCTTCATTAGCTTTGACTGGGTCTAGTATTCTTCTTATTTCATTAAATGCGGCATTAAGATCATTGGGATTATTTGGGGGCAGGTTCTCTATGTGCAGTTTGGCATTTAAAAGCGGAATAGAGATATCTTGAATAGAACCTAAATCAGCGATCATTTGATCAACCTTCTTTTGCTCAATTTCTAATTCGGCCGTAGTTGCTTCTTTCCCCGGAACGCTTCTGTTAATTTGGCACAATTTTAATTCAGTTAATTTATTAACTAATGATCTCTGTAAGCTTATAGCTTGTTGGAGATTATTTTCTGCTGATTGTAGTGGCAATAAAGTTAAGTTAATTTGATCAATATAAATTTTTTGATTGTCTTCGTAATAATTATTAGTTGCGGAACCTATAAAGTTTTGACAACTTCTAAGCGTTTCGCCTCTTAGGCCGGCACATGATTCGTTGCTTGATTGCTTGTCAATATATCCTCGAGAAGAAGGTAGGTTATCAGCCACCACTCCCCTTAATCCATTGACGCCTTCACGAACCAGTCTATTTATTAAGGCATCGCTGATGGCCGCGACATAAGCAGCTAAATCTTGAGAATTAATAATATAATCAATATCTGATCCGATTGCTTTAGCCACCAATGCTCCAACTTGTGAGCCGGGGGTAGTTATAAAACAGTAGAAATTGTAAGGATTCCTTTTAGCTTGAGCCTCAAAAGATATTCCTTCCTGAACTGGAGCTCCCGGTTTTGGATAACATTTTTTTGTCCCCAAAATTCCATTGCCAGCAAGGGCTTCTTGCGCGGAAGCGTATAATGCGCCGGCAACTCGCTGTTCTTTTTCCTCTAAGGCCATTATTACCGCTCCATAAAAGTTGTTTTGGGGTTGCCAAAGTTCTCTATAGGCGATAAATCCTCCAGAGCGAAAATCTTCGTAGAAATTAAGAGTATTACCTACCACTTGATCCAATGTGCAAGTAATGGCTCGAGTAAATCTTGGTGGTTGCAAGACCGCTAATTGTAATTGAACGCCAAAAGGACGACACAAAAACCCCAATCCTAATTCTTGAACTAAATCTCCTCCGGCAATATTGGCCACATCATTGAAATATGCCCGCCAATCGGTAATAAATAATGGCTCTCCTCCACCCTGAATCCAGTTAACAGTTTGATCAACAGTCATATCTAACAAGCGTTTTTTTAATAATTCCAACGAGGCGGCAAATATTTTCTTAGCTATTTCTAGAGAAGTTTGGGTGGTGACGGAGCCAGCAGTCGTTATTTCTGCCCCAATTAATGCTGGATTTGTTTCAAATGTTAAAATTTGAGCATTTGCGGAAAAAGCAGTTAAAACCGCTAGCATCAATAATAACTTGCAAATTAATTTTCTCATTTATTTTGTCTCATAATTTTTTCAATCTCCATCTTTAATTCTTCAAATCCTTTATTTAGAGTTTCTGAATATTGCAGGGCTAATAGAGCTTGCATGGGATCATTTTCGTAATCTTTAAGCGTTTCGGTAATTCTTTTTTGACCAACGAGCAAACCGATTTCTTTCTGATGTATGTATGACAGATTTTCCGGCACTAATAATTTATAAAATTCATCAATGGTTTTAGTGTAAGCAGAAATCAACTGGTCAAAATTATTATTTTTTGCGCTTTCCCATTTTAAAGTTAAATCAGCAAAGTTTTTCTGGATAATATCTTGAAAATTTTTAAAGTAATCTTTATTCTCCCCAACTTTTATATCGGATTTTTGAATCTCGGGCTGAAAGTAAGATGCATCAAAATTTTTTAAAGCGTCACCAACGGCATTTTGAATAAAACTTTCTGTAGACAAAACAGACAACACCCTTTCTTGATTGGCTATTTGCGGGCCATTGGGATTCTTTTCTATAATCATTTGGCTTATCTTTATGGCTAAATCTCGAGTTAAACTTCCTTCCTTGTTGGGGGTATAAATATTTGTCGGATTAAGGTAGCGAGTGGACTCTCCTATCACTTGCAAGTCCTCAATTTTTACATCCTTAACGGTTGCGATATTGCTCAATGACAGGGCTTTTGGTTTAACAATAAAATTGCCAAATAAAACAAGCGCTAGAAATAACGACGCAACCACAAAAAACCCCAGGCCTATTTTATGCTTTAGCCCTATGGTCATAATTTAATTATAGATTAAAAAGAGAAAATAGATTAGTGGAAAACTACTTGCTATATCAACCAGTTGTAATCTAAGGAATAAAGTCCTGCGCCAACTGTTGCGAATAATAAAGCAACAACAAATAGAATTAAGTCAAATTCATAACCACTGACAAATCCATGCCCTTTTTTCATTTTCCACAACATTGCCACTAACATATTAACGGCTATTAACAATGCGGCTATTTGTGTGTAAAATCCAAAAAATATTGCCAACCCTCCAAAAGTTTCCACTATTGCCACAACCGAGCCCCATAAATTTCCCGGCTTAAATCCCATTGCCTCAAAATTTTTGGCATTTTCTTTTAAGTTTTTTAATTTCGGCCAACCATGAATGATAAAAACTAGGGCAAACGCTACTCTTAAAAGCAGATAAGCCCAATCCGCATATAAGGATAAAAATTGTGTCATAAATCTATTGTAACATAGTAATTAATTTTTGTGCTCTCGACGGGAATCGAACCCGTATTTCCGCCGTGAAAGGGCAGCGTCCTAGCCATTAGACGACAAGAGCAAGCGAGAGAAATATTGAAATTCATTTCAATATTTATCGAGCGTAGCTCTTGCAAGCTATGCTTACAAGAGCATTATAACAATCAAAATAATACAAACCTTACAATACAAACTTTTTCTTTTTTAGTCAAAGTTTTTAAAATTCTTGATTACTAATTATTAATTCTTTATTCTTGTTTTATGTTGTTATCTAGCGCCGCCATTAAAAGACATATGAAAAAAGGAAATATAGTTGTTTCTCCTTTTAACGAAAAAAACTTAGGAAATTGCAGTTACGATGTGACCTTGGGAAAACATTATTACAAAGAATTGCACCCAAAAGAAAGCTATACAATTTATAATCCATACAGCAAAGAAGATGTTTATAGGGTTTGGGGAAAAAAACACTTAGTCGCCAGACCTCTTAAAGAATGGATGACTCTACATGGGAATCACACTAAATTAACGACTGGAATGCATCCCGATGACTTAGTAATTTGGATGGCGCCGGGAGAAACTATTCTAGGACATACGGAAGAATTTATAGGCGGGCAAAATATTGTGACCACTATGATGAAGGCGCGTTCCTCTTGGGGAAGAAATTTTTTGACTGTATGCCGTTGCGCTGGCTGGGGCGATGTCGGCTATATTAATCGTTGGACAATGGAAATTACTAATAACAGTCGTCATTATCATATTCCCCTAGTTGTCAGTCGTCGCATTGCTCAGATCGCTTTTTTTGAAGTAGAGCCATTGGAGCAAAAAAATAATTTAGGAGATTACCACCAAAAAGACGACAGCAAATATCAATCAACTTTAGATTTAAAAAAATTAAAAAAAGAATGGCAACCAGAGGACATGTTACCTAAAATGTGGAAAGATAGGGAAATCAGAAAGGTCTAAGATGCGAGGGCTTTAGCCCGAAGTCCCGCACCAGATCCGCCGACTGGCGGATCTGGTGCGTGGATGGAAAGATAGAGAGATTAAAAAAGGGGCCTAAGCCCCTCTCATTTCCACCACCCTCCTTTTGGGGGAGGAGTATTAACAAAAAAATGTATGATAATAATAATTATTAACACTACAAAGACAAAAGCAATGGCAATGACACCAATATCCATACTACCCTCCTTTCAAGTTCGTTGTTCTATTTCTTGTCGTTTTTCTTCAGTTTCCCAATCACCCTTCTTTTTGATTCAAAATAGTCGGGTACATTAATAACAAGACTTGCAAGAATAATAATTACTGCTATAGCAACAACAATGACAATGTTCATGTCATTCTCCCTTTAGGGGCGTCTTTTTTTTGTCGTTCGTTTTCCTCTGCGCGTTTATCCAGTATTGCTATCATGTTCCCCAACCTTTTTTCCATTCTTGAAACAATCCAAATATAAAGAGCTACAGAGACAGTTACTAATATAAAAGTAACTATCAAAACAACGATGTTTGTCCACAGACCTTCCATATTTAACTCCTTTTCGAGGAACTTCAACGCTTTACGAATCAGCAAGAATTATGTAATATAAGCTGAAAAATGTCAATCCGTTCTAAATCTCTAAAAATCTTAGCAATAGAAACAAGTTGTGATGATACGGGAATAGCGCTTGTTGAGTGTGGGGGTGGGCTTCGCAAACCCTCTTTTAAAGTTCTGGCAGAAGCCGTTTCTTCACAAATTGATGTTCATAGACCATTTGGAGGCGTGGTTCCTAATTTGGCAAAAAGAGAACACATCAAGAATCTTCCCATAGTTTATGAGAAAATTTTACAAAAATTAAAAATTAAAAATTCGAAATTCGAAATTGACTGCGTAGCAGTCACTGTTGGTCCGGGACTTGAGCCAGCTCTTTGGACTGGTATTAATTTTGCGGAAAACTTATCAAAAGAATTAAACATTCCAGTGGTTGGAGCTAATCATTTAGAGGGGCATATATTTTCTAATTGGTTACCGCCAATTGGAAAATTACCAAAGTTTCCGGCTGTTATACTAATAGTAAGCGGCGGTCATACAATTCTTTTGTTAATGGAATCAATTACTAAATGGAAAATTCTAGGAGAAACTAGAGACGATGCGGTTGGCGAGGCCTTTGATAAAGTTGCCAGAATGCTTAATTTGCCTTATCCCGGAGGCCCGGAGGTGGAAAAACTCGCTACCAAATTTAGGAATTTAATTCCCTTTCCTCGTCCAATGATGCATGAAAAAAATTATGATTTTAGTTTTTCTGGACTAAAAACTTCCGTATTGTACTATATTCGTGATAATAAGCCATCTGCTATTAGCCATAAGCAATTTGCCGCAAACATCTGTGCTAGTTTTCAGCAAGCCGTGGTGGATGTTTTAGTTTATAAAACTACGAAAGCAGTAGAAGAATTTAAAGCCAAATCAATTTTGCTTTGTGGTGGAGTAGCGGCAAACAAGTTCCTACAAAAACAACTATTAGCTATGAGCCATAAGCTATCAGCTAACTTTCACGTTCCTCCTTTCAAATATAATACTGACAACGCGGTTATGATTGCGGCTGGGGCTTATTTTAATTATTTACAGGGTAAAAAATACCCATTAGAAGCAAACGGTAATTTGAGCTTATAAAAGAAAAAACCCCCGAGCGTGAATGCTCAGGGGCTGAGAACGACAAACATCATTTGTCATTCTCACCGCATGTTGTCTACCAGCCGTTCGATGGCCGGCGCCGTCTTCAGCACGTGTTCCAGGTCGGCGGCCTCGACGTAGGCCAGTAATGTGACTCTTCCCCCGTGCAAGTCACGGAGCTTGTAGTAGGCCCTGGAAAACCGTGCGTAGTCCTTACGGGTGGAAACTCGTCTCGTCTTTCCCACGATCTCTCTCCTTTCCAAAAAAAAGACAGCTAATAGTGAACTGCCGTAAGTATAGCATATGATGTAAAAATGTCAATACCTATGCAAAAGCCCTCAAAAACTATAAAATTTCGATATCAATGGCAGAACTTGAAAGTCCATTCAACTTGGCTCAGGGCAAGCCCTACAATCCAAAGGATACCGAAGAAAAAATATATAAAACTTGGGAAGAGTCCGGGTATTTTAATCCTGATAATCTAAAAAGCGCCGAAGGCAAAACATACTGCGTTATGATGGCGCCCCCCAATATTACCGGCTCTTTGCACATGGGGCATGCTTTAGAAAATATTATGGTTGATATTCTTATTAGAACAAAGCGGATGCAGGGCTATAAAACGCTTTGGTTGCCGGGCATTGATCATGCCGGCATTGCCACACAAAATGTAGTGGAAAAAGAATTAAAAAAACAAGGATTAAATCGTCATGATTTGGGCAGGGAAAAGTTTTTAGAAAAAGTATGGGAGTGGAAGGAAAAATATGGTCATACGATATTGGATCAACTAAAAAAACTGGGAGCGTCTTCCGATTGGTCTCGCGCTCGTTTCACTTTAGACGCGGACTATATAAAAGCGGTAACCGAAGCATTTATTCATTATTATAATAAAGGACTTATTTATAGAGATTTAAAAACAATTAATTGGTGCGTGCGATGTCAAACGGGCATTTCGGATTTAGAAGTTGAATATATTGAAGAAGACGCAAAGCTATATTATATCCAATATGGTCCTTTTGTTTTAGCTACCGTTCGTCCAGAGACCAAATTTGGCGATACCGCTCTAGCTGTTAATCCGAAAGACGAGAGATACAAGAAGTATGTGGGTCAGGAAATAGAAATAGAGTCATTAGATACTGCTGGGGTTTTAGACGAGCCGAGAAAAATTAAAATTAAAGTAAGAGTTGTCGCTGATGAGGCGGTTGATCCTGAATTTGGAACTGGAGTCATTAAGGTTACTCCAGCGCATGATATTTCCGATTTTGAAATTTCCAAAAGGCACAATTTACCGATGATTCAAGTAATTGATGACAAGGGGCGGATGAATGAAAATGCCGGTAAATATAGTGGCATGAAAATTAAGGAGGCGCGAGAAAAAATAGTAAATGACCTTAAATCAGTCGGATTATTATTAAAAGAAGAGCCCTATCGCCACAACACTTCAACGTGTTCTAGGTGTAATTCTGTAATTGAGCCCCTACCCTCTTGGCAGTGGTTTATTAAAATGGAGAGTTTGGCAAAATTGGCAAAAGAGGCCGTTCAATCAGGTGAAATTAAAATAACTCCTGAAAATTTTGAAAAGGGTTATTTTGATTGGTTGGATAATATAAGGGACTGGTGCATCTCAAGACAATTATGGTGGGGACACCAACTACCAGTTTGGTTTTGCAAAAACCAAACTGGAATTTCTAATGACAAATTTCTAATTTCTAAAGAGCAGCCGACGGGATGCAATTTTTGCAAAAATTGCGAGATGGGACAATCAGAAGATGTTTTAGACACTTGGTTTTCTTCCGCTCTTTGGCCTTTTGCGACTTTAGGTTTTCCTGACAATACATCTGACCTCAAGCAATTCTACCCAACAGATTTTATTACTTCTGCCAGAGAAATATTGAATTTATGGATAGCAAGAATGATATTTTCAGGAAAAGAATTTATGGGAAAAATTCCTTTTAAAACCGTTTTAATTCACGGCACTATTCTTACAAAAGAAGGAAAAAGAATGTCAAAATCTCTTGGTACGGGTATTGATCCATTATTGTTAATAGAAAAATATGGAGCTGATGCCACAAGATTTGGCGTTATTTGGCAATCAATGGGAACGCAGGATATTCATTGGGACGAAACCGCAGTAATTGCGGGTAAAAAATTTGCCAATAAAGTTTGGAATGCGAGCCGATTCGTTTTGAAGCGAGTCAACGAATCTTCCGTAGCCCCGACAGGGGTGAAGGATAGACGGCTAATAATAAAACAATTGGAAGAAACTAAAGAATTGGTGACAAAACATTTAGAAAGCTACGAGTTTGGGCATGCTCTTCACGAAATTTACGACTTTTTTTGGCATAAATACTGCGATGTTTATTTAGAAGAGATCAAAAAGAACCCTGAAAAAGAAACCGATCAGGTCTTATTTCATGTTCTTTTAGAATCACTAAAACTACTTCATCCATTTATGCCTTTTATTACTGAAGAAATTTATCAACAACTACCGATCAAAGACAAAAAGCTTTTAATGGTAGAATTAAGTTGATATGTCGTCATCGACGCCAATTCTTTTGTTTTTTGGTTTTATACCAAGCATTGTTTGGCTTTTATTTTTTTTACAGGAAGATTCTCGCCATCCTGAACCGAAAGGTTTAATTTTATCCACATTTTTGTGGGGTGGCATGATAACTTTTTACGTATTTCCGCTTCAATTATTTGCAAAAAATTTATTAGATCTGTTTAATTTGAATGAATTTAGTTTTATTACATTAACAACTTTAGCTGGCATAGAGGAAATAATGAAATTTGCCATTGTTTACATTTGGATAAGCAGAAGAAAAGACTTTGATGAACCCATAGATGCAATGATTTATATGATTGTTGCTGCTCTGGGATTTGCTACCGTAGAGAATATTGCTACCGCTTTAAAAGCTCCTAATAGTTTTGAATTATTAACTTTACGATTTATAGGGGCTAATTTATTGCATAGTTTAGCATCTGGCTTTGTCGGTTATTTTTGGGCTAGAGGCATTTATAGAGGAAATTTAAGAGATTTTTTAATTATAGGGTTATTTTGGGCGACATTAATTCATGGAACATTTAATTATTTAATGATTGCCTGGGGACCGGGAATTAGAGTTGCCAGTTTCTTGATTTTTATGGCGTTTATAGTGTTAAATGATTTTGAGACGTTAAAAAAACGGAGGGTTCAGCCAGCACTTTAACACATTTGAATCCGCCAGTTGGCGGAGAGAGGAGGTTTGAGTGGCTGCTAGTTTGGGCAAGATTGCTTGGATCAAGGATGGCGGTGGTTTTCGTGGCGCTTTTTCTGTAGGTGTTAGTTCTGTATTGTGGGAACATTATCCCCCTGATTATATGCAGGGTGTATCAGTGGGCGCTTTAAATGCGGCTAAATTAGCTGAATCAAGAGATCCTATAGAATTAGAGGTCATTTGGAAAAAATACATTGAAAAAGGTGGACAACAGACCATAGCCAATCTTTTTACAGTGGTTGTAAATTATTTACAAAACAGAAACGCCCTTTTTAGCAATCAGGGAATTTATAAACTTGTTAATGGGCTTAATGTAAACAAAGTAGCCCATTCGCCTATTGAGTTGGATATTGTAACTACTAATGAAAGACGAGATAATCTTCCAGAATTTTTTTCTAATAGAAACTTGACTCAAGATAGATACGAAGATTTTAGAAAGGCAATTTGCGCTTCGGCTTCTATGATGGGATTGTTTCCCCCGATTTATATTAGCCAGGGACTCTATTCCGATGGATTAAATTGTTGCGTGGAAACCGCCCTTGCTAAAGGTTGTGAGACTATTTTCCTGTTTTCTAATAATAGTATTTGGTTAACTTCATTAATACCGCCGGAAAATATGGATTTTCAAAAAAGAATGCGCAGAGGATTTCAAATTGAATGGTCAAGGTGGGTGTTGGTGTATTTAGAAAATTTGTTAATGAAGCATGGTGATTTAGCTTTGCACGTCCATCAAGACTTGCCCACTCCAATAGCTAATCTCGCCTCTCGTTTTAAGAGGAAGAACGACAAAGACGCAAAAAAAATCATTTTTATTGCTCCCGCTAAAAATATTCCCACCCTTTCAACTCTAAGATTTCAGTACGGCGATATTACAAGCGCTATTAATCACGGCAAGCAAGTCGCCGGTAGATTATTAAAACAACTACAACCCACTATTTAAAATAGTGGGCTTTGATTTTAGTTTAAAACCTCAATTTGTAGACTCTTCACTCCGAACTTTTTAGCCGCAAGTAAAGTAGGAAACCAAACATCTATACGTTTGGATTTATTGAAACGGCGATGCATTCTGTCATCTACCGTAAAAATTTTATCACCGAAAATTTCTGGAATCCTAATTTTTGTGCCAAAAGCCAAAAAGTTAGTTGCTATTAAGCCATCATAAACTTCCTTATTAGAAGCTGTAATAAAAGGAGTGCTATCAGTTTGTTCGGGAGTGGAAGAATAGGCCGTGGCAACAACTTCTATTTTAGTAATAGGTACAATTAATTTACTGATTTCTTTTTCAATTTCAATCAAAAAGGGCATGGTGGAAGAGTTCCACAATAGGCCAATCACCATAAAACCACTCACGAACTTTTTATTAATTTCTTGGTAGATTTTGTTCACCCCGTTAGACATTTTCATGTTTTTTGATGTTTATTTTGCCATAAAACCCCACCAGACATACTTTTTATCCAATTCATCATTTTTAATTAGAATGTCTAACGGGGCTTATAAAAAATACCCCTTTCGGAGTACTAATCTGACTATCTAAGTATAGTCGAATTGGGTTGAAAAGTCAAGTCATCCTTTTATCACCAAAATTACAGCCAAAACAGCCAATAAACCGCCAATTATCTGGATTAAGGAGGGCTGTCCATGGCCTAAGGCGTACTTAATAAAGGAGGCCGTTAGAGGCGTTGTGGCGCTAATTGTTGTAATCATTATAAGAGACCCGCCATTATGATACGCCGCAAAACTAGACATTCCCGCCACAACAGCAAAAACACTAAAAATACATAAAAAGAGCCACTGATTAAATTGAG
>CAZATK010000006.1:18481-28766 GCA_964488085.1 uncultured Candidatus Saccharibacteria bacterium | reverse complement strand
CAGGGTGGGAGGGGTTACGTAAGAAAAAGTAAGTTGGAAATTTCTGTATTTTGATATAGAATAACGCTCGCAATGAATAAATTAGTCTCTAAAAAAATAAAGACGGCTCCGCAAATTCCGGGGGTTTATATTTTCTATAAAAATTCCTTGCCCTTATATATAGGAAAGGCCTCTAATTTAAAAAATAGGTTGCAATCCTATTTAAAAATTACTGATATCAAAAATAAAATACTGAACGAAGAGGCTAATAAATTAAAATTAATTAAGCTTCGCTCCCCCGTTGAAGCGCTTATTGCTGAAGCTAATTTAATTAAGACTCTAAAACCGCAATACAATGTTTTATGGCGCGATGACAAAAATTATTTTTATGTTGGCTTTACTCCCCCCTTTCTCCGCCAGCTGGCGGATTCGGAGGGACAAGCAAAGAAAAAACTTCTTCGAATATCAATAACTCATCAACCAAAAAACAATGATGTAATTGGTCCTTTCACTGACGGCAAGGCGTTACGATTGATATTAAAAATTATCCGACGCCGATATCCCTATTGCACATGTCTTCAAACACACCTGCGCAGTTGTTTAAATGCCCAAATAGGAAATTGCCTTGATTACTGCTGTAGAGAAAATGCCAAATCAGATACTCAATATTTAAAGAACATTAAAATTATCAAGCAAGTGCTTATGGGAAAAAAAATGAATATCTTGAATAAAATTATTAAATCATCAGAATCATGGGCTTTTGAAAATATTTATGAAC
Source organism: uncultured Candidatus Saccharibacteria bacterium (assembly GCA_964488085.1). Lineage (GTDB taxonomy): Bacteria > Patescibacteriota > Minisyncoccia > UBA6257 > UBA11618 > CAZATK01. The sequence continues at coordinate 28,009 of CAZATK010000006.1, read as the reverse complement.
ATATTCCCTTTTTGAATACAAACAATGCAGAAAAAGCTTTCCAAAAAATAGAATGCTATGACATATCACATTTTTCCGGAAAAGAAGCTGTAGGCGCCTTCACCGTGCTAGTCAACAAAAACGGAAATTGGGAATCAGACGGAAACCAATTTCGCAAATTTAGAATTAAAAATACAAATACTCGCAATGATCCCCAAATGATTTCGGAAATATTAAGCCGAAGATTAAATCATCCCGAGTGGCCATATCCAAATTTAATAATTATTGATGGCGGAATTACTCAATATAACGCCGCTAAAAAAATAGCGGGCAATTTGCCATTAATCAGCTTTGCCAAACCCAATAAAAAAATATTTGGGAAAACAAATTTGCCAAAAGAAATTATAGAAAAGGCGATTGAGCAAACTCATCGTTATGTCCTAAACTTCCACCGCCACCTTCGCAATGCTAAACTTTATTCGTGAATGCCGTATCTAAGTTAATAGTGGTCTTTGCCGCTAATCTAACTGCTGTTTTATTGACCGCTTATTTTATTCCCGAATTTCAATTAACACCAAACACATCGGGCATTATTTCAATAGCATTAATGCTAACTGTAGTTAATCTCACCATCAGACCGTTAATAAAACTGGTCCTTAGTCCGTTAATATTTATTACTTTTGGTTTATTTACTATCTTAATCAATTCCGGCATTATCTATGTAATTGACATTTATTCTGAATCGCTTACAATTACTGGACCGTGGCATCTTATCGGGGCATCACACATTATAAGTATAATTAACTTAATGATTAACTATGCCGCTCTTTATTTATATCGTGGCTCTGATGTGTCATAAAAATTATGGATAATCTTCCCTTAATACTTATTATCGCGCAAATAGCTGTCTCAATCATTTTAGTTGTATTAATTCTCTTACAGGATTCATCTGAAGTTTCAGGGATATTTGGCGGAGGCAATCAAGGATTTTATCAGACCAAAAGAGGAGTTGAGAAGGGCGTATTTGTGACAACAATAGTGTTTACTATTATATTTGCGACGCTAGCTCTATTAAACCTTGTTCTACCTAACTTACAAAATCTTTTCTAATTTCTCTAAATTAGAACGCCGAATATTAATTGGCGCTTTTTTAATATTTATTCTTTCTTCTTTTTTTGTTGCTCTAAATTTTTATTATAGCGCCACAAAAGAACAACCCGCGCATGGCGGAATTTACATAGAAGGAGGAGTAGGCCAGCCAACATTCATTAATCCGTTAATAGCTAATATCAGCGATATTGATCTGGACTTAATAGAGATTTTATTTGATGATCTTTTAAATTTAACTGACAATTATAAAATCAGCCAAGATAATAAAACTTGGACAATTTTTCTTAAAAAAGATTTGAAATGGGACGACGGCAAAGAACTTACCACTGATGATATTATTTTTACAATTAAAATAATTCAAGATCCCGACACACGATCGCCTCTTTTTTTAAGTTGGCAAGGAATTGAAGTTGAAAAAATTGGCGACAGTGAAATTAGATTTATTTTAAAAAAACCATACGCTTTTTTTCTTGATAATCTTCGCAATCTAAAAATTGTTCCTCAACACATCTTTGGCAACATTCCTGCCGTTAATTTGAAACTATCTCAATATAATCTTGAGCCGGTAGCAAATGGCCCCTATAAATTTAAAGAAATTACGACTGAAAAAGATGGCTTTATTAAGGAAATGTCTCTTATAAAAAACCCCCTATATCATGGCAATCCCCCTTTTATTGATAATTTTATTTTTAAATTTTACCGCAACGAACAAGATCTAATTCAAGATTTTAACATAAAAAAAATTAGCGGTTTTGGCGGTTTAAATCCTCAAAACATTAATGAAATAAAAATTAGCCATAAATTAACTAATTTAAGTTTGCCCAGATATTATGCCGTATTTTTTAACAGCAACACGAACCCCATTCTTCAAAATAATGAAGTACGCAAAGCATTGGCCCTCGCAACAGATAGAACAAAAATTATTAAACAAGTTTTCAACGAGTACGCATCGCTTGCCGATGGCCCAATTCCATCAAATGTGACGGGTTATAATAAAACTGTTTATCAGAATAACAAATTCTCCTTACAGCAAGCCCAAGAAATATTAGAGAAAGATGGCTGGCTTTTAAATCCAGAAGATGGAGTAAGATATAAAACGATTAATAAAATAAGACAAAAATTAGAATTTGAAATTGTTGTGCCTCAAATACCATTCTTAATTGAAACGGTAGATTTAATCAAAGAAGATTGGGACAAAATAGGAGTAAAAATAAATTCCGCCGTATTACCGTTAAGCGATATAGGCAGGGAAGTATTAAAAACAAGAAATTATCAGTTGCTTATTTTTGGTAATATTTTAAATAATAATCCTGATGTATTGTCTTTTTGGCATTCATCAGAACGGCTTTACCCCGGACTCAATTTGTCGCTTTATAACAACAAAGACGCAGATAAGGCCTTGGAAAATATAAGGCAGGAAATTAATTCGGAAAAAAGACAATTAGAGCTGAATAAATTGCAGGATATCATCTATAAAGAAAATCCAGCTGTTTTCTTATTCAATCCAAATTACATTTATGTGACTAACAGTAACTTGTTGAGCTTTGATTTGTCATTTATAACCACTCCCGCTCATCGCTTTGAAAAAATTGGGGAATGGCATTTGAAAACTGAGAGGCGATTTGCTAATTGATTAATAATATGATATAATAGGATTACCTTAATTTCTTATGATTACGATTGTCGCGGTGGCGAAATTGGCAGACGCGCACGGTTCAGGGCCGTGTATCCGTAAGGATGTGTGAGTTCAACTCTCACCCGCGACACATTACGCTAATTAAAATTAAAACTAAAAAATAAATAATGGTTAAAAAAAATATAAATACGGATGAAGAATCGTTAAAATTTGTGCCCTTGGGGGGACTTGAAGAAATCGGCCGCAATATGATGTTCTTTGAGTATAAAAATGAAATCGTCATTATTGACGCTGGTTTGCAATTTCCCGAAGAAACTACACCCGGTATTGATTTTATTATTCCCAATGTCAACTACTTAGAAAAAAATAAGGAGAAGATTAAGGCCTTAATTATAACTCACGCTCATTATGACCATATTGGAGCGATCCCGTACGTTCTTCATAAATTAGGTAATCCCCCAATGTACTGCGCCGCCATAACTAAGGAAATTATATTAAAACGCCAAGAAGATTTTACCAATTTAGCCAAACCCAACATTGAAGTTGTAAAACACGGCACGCAAATAAAATTAGGGGAATATTTTAATTCTGAATTTTTTTATTTGGACCATACAATCCCCGACACCATTGGCGTTATTTTAAAAACCCCGGTTGGCAATATGGTTCATTTCGTTGATTTTAAATTTGATTACGACAACGAAGGAAAACCGCTTAGATTAGATGATTTCGCTCGCATTGGCAAAGAAGGCGTACATACTCTTTTTATTGACAGCACCAATGCCGATGAAGAGGGATTCTCCTTATCTGAAAGAATTGTTGAAAAGAATCTGGAACAACTTTTTAAAGATGCTCCGGGCCGAGTGATTGTCGGCACCTTTGGTTCATTATTAACCAGATTGGGAGAGATGATTAAGATCGGCATAAGATTAAAAAGAAAGATTTTTGTAAGCGGTTACTCAATGAAAACCAACTTACAAATTGCGCAAAATTTGGGATATATAAAAACAGAAAAAGGGGCTATTTTGCCATTAGAGGAAATCCATAAATATAAAGACGATAAAATTTTAGTTCTCTGCACCGGCGCTCAAGGAGAGCCGAATGCCAGTTTGATGCGCATTGCAAACGGCGAACATAAATTTATAAAAACGAAACAAGGGGATATGTTTGTTTTTTCTTCCTCAATTATTCCCGGCAATGAACGCGGTGTTCAGTTTTTAAAAGACACGCTCACAAGACAGGGAGCGAAAGTCTATCAATCAAAACACATTGACATTCATTCTAGCGGACACGCTCCGCAAGAAGAATTAAAAGAGGTCTTTAGATTAGTAAAACCGAAATTTGTAATCCCCGTGCACGGATATTTCTTTAAAAGAGCGGCTAATAAAGAAAATGCCGTGGCTGTGGGTATTCCAGAAAAAAATGTTCTGTTGATGGACAATGGACAAGTCGCTGAATTAACAAAAGGCGGTCTTAATCTTACTAATAAAACAGTAGATGCGTATTATGTAATGGTTGATGGTTTAGGGGTTGGAGATGTAAGCGAAGTGGTTTTGCGAGATCGTAGAATTTTATCAGATGAGGGTATGATGGTGATTATCGCTACTTTAGATAAAAATCGAGGGCATTTCTTAAAAAAGCCGGACATTATTTCTAGAGGATTTATTTATCTTAAAGATAATCAAGCAATGTTGGAAGAAATTCGCAATCGTTTGCGCCATATTATAGAAAAAATTCCACGGCATCAAGAAGTAGAACCGGAATATGTAAAATCTTTAATCAGAGACCAAATCGGGACTTTTATTTATAATAAAACTCAACGCCGTCCGATGATTCTGCCGGTTATTATTGAGGTTTAGCAAGAAATATGATTCTTGCTTCATAAATCTTAATTCTTTATTCTTAATTCATGCCCAATCTTATTTCTGGCGTACAGCCGTCTGGTAAATTGCATTTAGGTAATTATCTGGGCGCTTTAAAAAATTTTGTTGAATTACAAAATTCAGAGCAATATAATTGTTATTTTTTTATTGCCGACCTTCATTCTTTAACGGAGGACTTTAATCGTGACCAGAAAACAAATCAAATTTTAGACCTTCTGTCTTCTTATTTAGCAATCGGTTTGAATCCCAAAAAATCTACTATTTTTATTCAATCTCAAGTTCCTGCCCACACGCAACTGGCTTGGTTTTTAAATACAATTACTCCATTCGGAGAATTATCGCGAATGACACAATTTAAAGATAAATCGCAAAGCCAGTCAGAAAATATTAATATTGGTCTTTTCGCTTATCCTGTTTTAATGGCCGCCGACATAATTTTATATGATGCAAATTTTGTCCCCGTTGGAGAAGATCAAATACAACACCTGGAATTCACAAGAACCTTAGTAAGAAAATTTAATAATAAGTTTGGCGAGGAATTTATAGAACCCCAACCGTTGCTTACAAAAATACCGCGAATAATGAGCTTACAGGACCCAAATAAAAAAATGTCCAAGTCGCAACCCGAAGGATGCTTATTCTTAGATGATTCTCCGGAGGAGATAAAAGCCAAAATAATGTCAGCCGTTACCGATTCAGAAAAAGAAATTCGTTATGATGTCCAAAATAAAGCCGGACTCTCTAATTTATTAGAAATATATTCCAGTATAAGCGGTAAAGAAATGGCGGAAGTGGAAAAAGATTTTAATGGAAAAAATTATGCTAAATTTAAAAAATCACTTGCTAAATTAATAATCAAACATTTTACTCCATTCAAACGCAAAAAAATAAAGCTTCTATCTAACCAAGATAAGCTAATAAAAATCGCACAAAGAGGCAATAAGGTTGCTAATAAAATCGCGGAAGAGAAAATAAAAAAAGTGGAGAAAAGATTGGGTTTAGTGGTATAGTGTGATTTAGTATCATCAAGCACTTTTAAAGGAAGATTCCGTGAAAAAACATGGTTTTGTTGAACCACTTTGGAAAGGATTTGTTGCCCTTGCAACGATAACGATAGCTTGCAAGCTGATTCTTTGGGCTCTTGTTGTATTATTTAGCCCGATTTATGAATTAGGATTGCTCATTATCAAGTTGCTTAATACAAACTCGGAATGGATTGAAGTAATATTGACGGTAATATTGACGATTGTAACTCTAGTGCCTTTACTCTGGTTAATGGGGAAAATACCGTTTTCTAATATGTTTTCCAATATAGTAGTTTTCTTCTTTAAAAAGAAAGCTAAGGCTAGAGCTCGTAAATATCTTTACTCCGTCAAAATTAAAAACCCATATTTTTTTGGTGGCTATCCAATCGGATTAGTAACTAAAGAAATTATTAAGGGGGACAAAAAATATGTTAATATTGTTTTTCCTAATATTGGCGGTTTCATAACCATTCCTAACGTGCCGGAAGAAGATGTGGAACTGTCGGATCTAAGCGTAGTAGATACTTTGTTATTTTATATCTCCTGCGGCTCTCTATAAGAGCCGTTTTTTTTATTTGAAAACTACCTGCTTTCTCAACCTTACACAAACCCCACTCCATATATCTCAAATCAATATTCAATCCGAGTTTAGTACTAAATCGTGAATGATTTTTGACGTAGTTTAGGAAAAATAGCTGTTTGAGTTCCGAAGTCCCGATACGAAGTATCGTGGACGGAGGGCGAGTTCTATTTTTCCGCGCAACGGAGGAATAAAATCATTCCGATTTATTCTGAACGAGGACGTTATTGATGAGAGATATGTGGGGTGGGGTTTGTACACTTTTTTATTCCCAACCAAATTTTTAAATCCTCCAAATCAACTTCAATATGCTGGTCTGTTTTTTCCGATTTTTCAAAAATGATTTCCTGCGCATTAATATCTTTTTTAAAATCCCCGTTATTTTTCAAAAGATTCTGCATTGAAGGGGACAGCTCGGCGTACAAAATTATTTTATCTTGAGATTTATATTTTGCATCATGCCTCAATCCCTGAACCAATCTCACCAGCTCTCTTACAAAACCCTCGTTTTTCAATTCTTCTGTAATATTAGTATCTAATTCAACCTCTCCACCCATTTTTGAATCAAATACAATTTCTTTTACATTAATTTCGTCTTTTAAAATATCTAATAAATCTTCATTAATTTTTAATTTTTCATTTTTAATTTTCAATTTCTGTAACGGTTGTCTCACCTTAATCCCCGCCTCCGCTCTTTTGGCTAAAGCCAAACTGGCCAATCTTCTAATTTCTGACATATCTTCAATTAATTTTTTACTTAAAGAAGAGTCAGCATTAGGCCACTCCTCTAAATGAACGGAAATACCATCGCTTAATGATTTATACAAAGCATCCGCAAAAAACGGAGTAAAAGGAGCAATCAATTTACTAATCTCTATTAAAACATTTTTTAAAACTGGCAGGGCCTCTGGGCGCTTTCGTGAACGACGAATATACCAATGCGATAAATCACTGACTAATAATTCTAAACTTTTAGCCGCATCTCCTATCTCATATTTATTGAGATTCTCTTCAACTTCCAAAATCGTTTCATTTAATCTAGCGATAATCCATTTATCTAAAATATTTCCAGATTCTTTATTACTTTCAGTTTCTGATTCTACACTATAAGTGGAATAGAAAACATAAGAATTATAAAGTAGGGAAATAAAACGCCTGAAAGTTTTTCCCAGTTCTACATCGTCAAATTTTTTAGGTTCAGATGGGGGATTGATTGTATAAAAATACCACCTAACAACATCTACGCCGTATTTATTAATTATTTCCCACGGGTCCACGACGTTACCTTTAGACTTGGACATTTTTTGGCCATGTTTATCTAAAAGATGACCCAATGAAATGACATTTTTATAAGGAGTCCCCTTGTCTAGCACAACGCCAATAGCTAAAAGAGTATAAAACCAACCGCGCGTCTGATCAATTGCTTCACAAATATAATCTGCTGGATAACGATCTGGATATTCACTTGTTGCAAAAGGCATACCCCCAGAATCAAACCAAACATCAGCCACTTCTTTTACTCTTGTCATAGAGTTTTTACATTTCGGACAAATTAACTTCACCTCGTCAATATAAGGACGATGCAAATCGTCCGGCACAAAACCGCCGTTTTCTCTTAATTCTTTCGTACTGCCAATCACTAATTTTTCATCACATTTTTCACATTCCCAAATAGGCAACGGCGTACCCCAATAACGCTCGCGAGAAATAGCCCAATCTTTTACTCCTTGAAGCCATTCTCCAAAACGCCCTTCTTGAAGATGCTGGGGAATCCAATTTATTTTTTTGTTGGCCTCAAGTAAATTATTCTTCAACTTGCTCATTTCTATAAACCAAGAAAATCTAGGAAAATAAATAAGGGCTTTTGAACAACGCCAACAAAAAGGATAATCGTGCTCAATAGTGGTTTGGTAAAAAAGCGAGTTCCTTTTTTTAAGATCCTCCAGTATGTCTTTATCCGCTTCTTTAATATATTTGCCCGCTCCCGGCAATCCATCTTTCATTTTCCCCTGATCATCAATAGTTATCGGAAAATCTGTCATTTTGTCTTTCATTAAATTTAAATCGTCTTCACCAAAAGAAGCCACATGAACTAATCCCGTCCCCTCTTCAGCGCTAACAAAATTGGCCTCCACTACTTCATGAAGGCCATTATTTTCGTATAGGGATTCGTATTTTAATCCGATTAACTTTTTTCCAGATAATTTTTCTATAACTTCTATTTTGGTGTCCGGAGAAAATGGCGGAACATTAACAGCCCAAATATATTCTTCGCCAATTTTATATTTTGTATATGTTAATTTGGGATTTACGGCGATTGCTAAATTTGCCGGCAAAGTCCATGGAGTGGTAGTCCAAATCAGCAAAAACTCGGAAGTTTTTGCTGATTTGCCCTGCGAAGCCTTCTTGTCCTCCGAAGCTTTAGCGAAGGAGGATGGCGAAGCATGGGCTACTTTAAACTTAATATACACCGACGGATCCTTAACCTTTTTATATGCCCCTGGCTGCCCCAATTCATGAGTTGATAAAGATGTTTGGCAACGAGGGCACCATGGCAGAACTTTATAAAATTTATTTAATAATCCCCTCTCATCAATTTTTTTGAAAATACCCCACAGTTTTTCTAAATAATCATTTTCATAAGTTATATATGCGTTTTCAAAATCTAACCAAAAACCAATTCTTTCGGTTAATTTTTCCCATTCATCTTTATATTTCCAAACGGATTCTCTGGCTTTTTTGTTAAATTCGGCAATGCCAAATTTTTCTATATCCTGTTTATTTTTAATGCCTAATTGTTTTTCAACTTCAATTTCTACCGGCAAACCTTGCGTATCCCAACCAGCGCGACGTGGCACATAATAACCCTGCATAGTTTTAAATCGCAAAATAATATCTTTAAAAGCGCGAGCTAAAATATGGTGAGTGCCGGGACGGCCATTGGCAGTGGGAGGACCTTCATAAAAAATAAATTCTTTTCTGCCCTTCGACTGGCTCAGAGTTTTAGAAAAAATATTATTCTTTCGCCAAAAATCCAAAACTTTTTCTTCAACTTCTGGCAAATTAAACTGCTTTAAACCACGCAACATAAGTAGAATAATATGACAAAAAGGTGGTTTTTTCAACCCCGTTAGAAGTCTCGCTCGCGCCTTTGGCGCGAGTCCGAAGGACCTTGGCGAGGCTACTTCTAACGGGGTCAACTCAATAAATAATAGATAAAAAAATAGTTTTCCATTAAGATAAACACTATGTCCGAATATTATACATCTCGACGAACTAAAAACCTTTATGATCCGAAATCAACTTATCCTTTTAAAT